>JASFPU010000491.1:0-3250 GCA_050115855.1 Holophagae bacterium | reverse complement strand
ACGGTTCCTCGACCGCGAGCGGGACGACGTAGTCCTTGCCGTTGATCAGGAAGTTGACGCCGAGACCCACCGGCAGCCCCATGACGCCGATGACATTCTCGATCATGCTGTCGGCGTTCTGAATGTCCAGCATCGTGTCGCCGTTGAGCAACGCCTTCGAGTCGTGCGACGACAGCAACCCGCGCTCGCGGACCTTGCGGACCCGCTCCTTCACCGACAGCTTGTGGAACGACGGAAGAAGCGACTTGCTCACTCTGCCTCACGTCCTTTCGAAACCACCGCCGCCGGTACCATATCTCCGATTGTCAGGCCGAACAAGACTGAGCAGTTGCACAGCCGGTCAAGGCCGGCTTCGGACGCCCCCGGTCTCGGGAGTGCGCGGCGTGAGGTCGGCGACAGGCCGGACCACGAAGAACCCGTAGCTGTAGTGGCCGTGGTAGCGCTTGAACATCTCGATCTCGCGGTCGACGTTGACCGCGATCTCCCTGGCGACGGGATCACCTCGGTGGCTGGCGGTGAACTCGGCGAGACGGAGCTCCATCGGGCGGTAGTAGTCGTCCCACCATGAGTCGGCGGGGAGGACGAACTGTCCGACCGTCGCGTAGCCGGCAGCCATGATCGCGTCGCGTACGCCACCTTCGTCGGTGATCGCCGGATACTCCTCGCGCCACCACGAGACCAGCTCGTCGGGCGGTGACGGCGTGATCCAGACCGGTTCGGTGAAGGCGATGGACCCGTTCTCCGTGAGCAGTCCTCCCCAAGTGCGGAGGGCATTCTCGATCCCGGCGAAGTAGATCGCGCCCTCGCACCAGATCAGATCCTGGCTCTCGGCGGAGACACCCGGGTCCATCATGTCGCCGCGGGCGGCGCGAACACGGTGCTCGAGACCGGCGTCTGCAATCCTGCGATTGGCCTCGGCGACCATCTCCGGGACCACGTCGAGCGCGCGAATGGACGCGCCCGGCAGCGCTTCGGCGAGCGCGAGCGTCTGCGCTCCGGGTCCGCAGCCGAGATCGAGGACGGTGCGGATCGGTCGCGTCGGTACCAGATCGAGTGCGCGGTGGGTGTCCGCGGTGCTGCCCGGGCCAGCGCGGGGGAGGGTGCCGTAGATCTCGAGGAACAGAGCGAAGACGGTCGGATCCGAGAGGTCCATGGTGGGAGAGTATCACCGAAGCCACACCGAGCCTGCCAGTGGCCGACGGACTCTGCGAGGGTGATCGGAGGAGGAACTGTCACCGCAGCGTAAAACTCTGTGGGCAATGAGTTTCTTCGTTGTAGGATCTGTCCGAATCAGATTCTGCGATGGCATCGCAGACGGAGAAGCGAGGAGGATGAACGTGCAACGACATCTCGGTGTGATGCTGCTGTGTGGCTTGATGGTGTGCGCGGTTGGCCCGCTGTCGGCACAGGAATCAGCACAAGAGGACGACGATGAGAAGACCCAGATGACCGACGAGGGTCGTGTCTTCGAAGACCAGATCACGGTCACCGCTGGTCGCCAGGAGCAGCTGTCGAGCGAGGTCGTCGCGCCGATCACGGTGATCACGAGCGACGACATCGAGATGCTCCAGCCGGAGAAGATGGCCGACCTGTTCAAAATGATCCCGGGTGTCGAAGTCGAGGGTGAGGGGCCGTTTCGCGGCATCCCCGTGATCCGCGGCCTGACCTCGAACCGGGTGCTCATCCTGGTCGACGGCCAGCGCCTCAACAATGGTCGCGAGTCGACGGACTTCGCGGGCATCCAGCCGGCTCTCGTCAGTCTCGACGAGGTCGAGCGCATCGAGGTGCTGCGCGGACCGGCGTCGGTTCAGTACGGTTCGGATGCGATCGGCGGTGTGGTCAACATCATCACCCGGCAGCCGGATCTCGGTGCGGAGGATTTCAAAATCCACGGTAACGTCTCGTACGAGTACGGTACGGCGTCGGACTCCCAGAACGGACAGATTCGGGTCCGCGGCGCCGGCAAGAGAATGGGCTTCACCCTCGGTGGCTCGATTCGGGACGCGGACGACTACACGGCCGCGGACGGAGCGCACGAGGACGAGCGCTACACGCAGTACACGCTCGAGGACGACACGGTGCCCAACAGCGGCGCGAAGCAGACCGCCTTCGACGGTGCATTCAGCATCCTGACCGGCGACCAGGGGGTCTTCAAGGTCAACGCAGAGTTCGTACGGACCGAGGACATCGGCTTTCCGGGTTTCGCCCTCGACAGCGGGATCGAGATCTACTTTCCCAACTTCAATCGGGACAAGGTTGCGGCCTCGTGGGCGTCGGGTCCCATGGCCTTCTTCGACGACTTCACCGTCAGCGCCTGGTACCAGTACGTCGACAAGGAGAGCGTGCGGAACTTCAGCGTTCCCGGCTTCGCCCAGAACTCATACACCCGATCGGAAATCGACAGCATCGGATTCAACGCACAGGGTATTTCCACGGTCGGCATCAACCACCTGACCTACGGTCTCGACGTCTATCAGGATGAGCTGCACGACACCTCCCTGCTCGAGTACCCCCAGTCCCCGTGGCTCGAACCCAGCGATGAGGTCGTCGTCCCCGACAGCACTCAGCGTGGCATCGGCCTTTACATCGCTGACCGGCTTTCGTTGACCGATCGGCTGACCTTCAACGTCGGACTGCGCGGTGACACGTTCAGCTTCAACAGCGACGAGAACGACACGCGGTACACCGGCGAGCCGCTCGACGCGACCGATTCTGCACTTTCGGGCAACCTGGGCGTGATCTACAGTCTGACCGATCACGTCAACTTGACGGGGCTCGTCGCGCGCGGCTTCCGGACGCCGAACATCCAGGAACGTTCGTTCTTCGGCCCGGCGACGACCGGAGACACGTTCATCTTGCAAAACCCTGACCTGGACCCCGAAAAATCGTGGAACTACGAGGCCGGCTTCAAGGTGCGGTACGAGCGCGCCTCGGGCGGGCTCAACGTCTTCTATAACGACCTCACGGACTTCATCTCCTTCGAGTTCCTCGGTGAACAGGACCCGAGTGGGCTCGAGCTCGCCCGGTTCGCCAACGTCAACAAGGCGGAGATCTGGGGCGTCGAGCTCGATCTCGAGTACATCTTCGCCCGCTGGTGGTCGGTCTTCGGCAGTTTCGCCTACCTCGAGGGGACCGACAAGACCGCCGACGAGCCACTGCCGTACATCGCTCCGTGGAAGGTCACCGCCGGGATCCGCTACCAGCGCTCCAACTGGTGGGCGGAGGCGGATGTGCGATACGTCGGCGAGCA
>JASFPU010000490.1:0-3255 GCA_050115855.1 Holophagae bacterium | reverse complement strand
ACTTCGGCTTCCGGCTGCCGTCGGCGCTCGACAATCGTCCGTTGACCTTCGAGGAGTTCGAGGACCGGGTCCACCAGGCGATCTTCGTCTCGGCGACACCCGGTCCGTACGAGCTCGACCACAGCGACACCGAGGTCGTCGAGCAGGTCATCCGGCCGACCGGGCTGCTCGATCCCGAGGTCGAGGTGCGGCCGGCCGAGCACCAGGTCGACGATCTGCTGGCCGAGATCCGGACCGTGGTCGAGCGCGGCGAGCGGGTGCTGGTGACGACGCTGACCAAGCGGATGGCCGAGGACCTCACCGCCTACCTCGCCGAGATGGGCATCCGGGTCCGCTACCTCCACTCCGAGATCGATGCGCTCGAGCGCACCGCGATCCTCGCCGACCTGCGGCGCGGCGAGTTCGACGTCCTGGTCGGCATCAACCTGCTGCGCGAGGGGCTCGACCTGCCCGAGGTGTCGCTGGTGGCGGTGCTCGACGCCGACCAGGAGGGCTTCCTGCGCTCCGAGACGTCGCTCATCCAGACCGTCGGCCGGGCGGCGCGCAACCTCAACGGGAGGGCCATCCTGTACGCGGACAGGGAGACCGGGTCGATGCAGCGGGCGCTCGCCGAGACCGCTCGCCGGCGCGCCAAGCAGGCCGAGTTCAACGCCGAGCACGACATCGAGCCGCGGTCGATCGTCAAGGACGTGGCGAGCCCGCTGCTGGCGATGCAGAACCTCGACTACTACGGACCCGGCGCGGCCCAGCCGCGGGTGTCCGAGCCGGTCGACGGCGAGTTCGAGGATGCCGCGTCGCTCGCCAAGCTCATCACCGAGCTCGAGAAGCGGATGCGCACCGCGGCCAAGACCCTCGAGTTCGAGGAGGCGGCGCGGCTGCGCGACCGGATCAAAGAGCTCAGACGGCAGCAGATCTTCAAGACGTAGCGATTCGTCGAACGAATCGTCTCACGAGTTGCTGTAGGATCTCGGAGCAGTGGAGTGGCATCAGCTCGCACCGTGGGTCATGGTGGTGGTCGGGATCGTCGGTCTCGGCCAGGGGGCGTCGTGGCTGGTCGACGGCGCCTCAAGGCTCGCGCTGCGGCTCGGCATGTCGCCCATGGTGGTCGGGCTCGTGGTCGTCGGGTTCGGCACCTCGATGCCCGAGTTCGCGGTCTCGGTGCGCGCCGCGGTGGTCGGCTCCGCGGGTCTGAGCGTGGGCAACGCGGTCGGCTCGAACATCATGAACCTGCTGCTCGTGCTCGGGGTCGCGGCGGTGCTGAAGCCGATCGCGGTGATCGGCGGACAGCGGGTGCTCCGGCGCGATCTCATCTTCGGTCTGCTGCCCGCCGTCGTGATCATGGCGGCTGCCTGGGACGGACGGATCAGCCGCCCGTCGGCAATCGTGCTGCTGGTGGTGTTCTTCACGTTCATCGCAGTCGCGCTGCGTCAGGCGCAGGCCGACACCAGCCGGACCGTGGTCAGGAAGGGCAGCGTGTGGCGGTACGCGGGTCTCACGCTGCTCGGCATCATCGTGCTGGTGATCGGGTCCGAGCTGATGGTGCGGGGGGGCATCGAGCTGGCGACCCGGTTCGGCGTGTCGAACGCGGTCATCGGGCTGACGTTGGTCGCGTTCGGCACGTCGCTGCCCGAGCTCGCGACCTCGGTCACGGCCGCCCTCAAGGGCGAGTCGGAGATCTCGATCGGCAACGTGCTCGGCTCCAACATCTTCAACCTGGGACTGGTGGTCGGGACCGCCTTCACCATTCGTCCGGCGACGGTCCCCGCCTTCGTCATCCGTCAGGATCTCCCGTTTTTGATGCTCGCGACCTTCATCGTCGGTGCGATCGTGGTCCGCGACGGTCGGATCAGCCGGGCCGAGGGCGCCATGATGCTCGTGCTGGTCAGCGCCTACGTCGTTTTCGTCGTGATCCGCGGCGGCTAGTGCTCGCGACCGGCGGACGTGCCGTCTCAAACGATGTTGGGAGAGAGTCCGCAGCGGTCGTCAGCTCGCTGCTGGCCCACGCATCGTTTGAGGGGGCAATCGCCGAGCCCAGTCGATGAACATCGTTGACGCATCCCGGGTCCCATCATCGTTCCTCGGGGACCGACACCGACACCGACACGAACGCGGACGCGGGATCAGAACGGGATGCCGAACGAGAGCCACCACTCGCCCGGAGACTCGTCGGGCTCGCGGTCGAGCTTCCAGCCATACTCGAGACGGATCGGTCCGGCCGGCGTGTCGAACGAGAAGCCGAGGCCGGCGCCCCAGCGGACGTCCTGGAACCGGACCGCGCTCGGGCGCTCCCAGACGTTGCCGGCATCGACGAACAGGTGAGCCGAGAACAGCCCGCTCAGCGGGCGCACGTACTCGGCGTTGAACAGCAGCAACGCGTTGCCGCCGATCGGATCACCGTCGTCGTTGACGGTCTGGCCGGGGATGCCGAGAAAGTCGCGTGGAAACGCGCGGTGGGTCGTGGCGCCGCCGGCGAAGAAGCGGGTGTTGAGTGGAATCCGGAGGTTGGCCGGCTCGCCGGTGTCGTCGCCGAGCGGCTGGATGGCGCCGAGCCGGACGCCGACCGCACCGCGGCCGTTGGCGATCGGTCCGTACAACGTGGTCCGAGCCTGGAGCTTGAGAAACTCGGCGTTGGCCTGGAGCAGCGGAAAGGCGTACGCCAGCGACACCTCGCTGTAGCTGCCGCGGGTCGGCACGAGCGGGTTGTCGCGGTAGTCCCACTCCAGGGTCGGAACGATCGACGAGATCCGTGCCTCCTGCTCCTCGCGCTCGAGGTCGGACAGCACGTCGTCCGGCGCATCGGGGCGGACGATCTGGTACTCGTAGCGCCACCAGGAGCGGAACGGGCGTTTGTACCGATCGCCGACATCGAGCCACAGTCCCCGCCGGCGCTGCGAGTAGGTGGCGAGCTCCTCGTAGGTGCGGTAGACGACGAAGTAGGCGGGCAGATCGATCACGGGCAGGCGGGGCTCGCGGATGCCGAGCTGGTAGCGCTGCTCCCGGCTCGACAGCTGGGTCTCCACCGAAAACGCATGCGCGCCACCGAACAGGTTCAGGTGGTACCAACCCAGGGTGACGCGGAAGCGGTCGGTCTCGTTCCAGCCCAGGCCGACGACGTAGGAGCGGTGCAACCCCTCCTCGAGCAGCACCACGACGCCGCGGTCGGTGTGCCGCTCCTGTCCCGGCATGGGCAGCAGCTCGACGCGCCGGAACAGCGCCAGCTCGTAGAGCTCGCGCTGGGCCTCGAGCATCTGGGCT
>JASFPU010000489.1:0-3265 GCA_050115855.1 Holophagae bacterium | reverse complement strand
GAAGGTGGCAATCGCCGAGCCCGATCGCTCAACACCGTGCAGACGTCCCAGCCAGCAGGAAGGCCGCCGGCGCCTGATCAGCGCGGCCGCAGCAACCCTGGGATCCCGGGCGACGCTCAGCGCCCGTCGTGCGCCCGCATGACACGCTCCCGGATGCCGTCGAGGAACACCTTCTCCTTGGGAGTCAGCGCCTGCGGGCCCTCGCGGTCGAGCTTGGCGCGCAACCGCTGGAACTCCTCGATCTCCTCCGGCGACAGTGTCATCGCCGCGGCGCGCACGGCCGCGGGCCGTTTGAAGCGGGTCCGCAGGTAGCTCGCCCAGAACACGAGGCCGCACAGCGCACCGCCGAGGTGGGCGCCGTGGCCGATCGGCAGACCACCACCGCGGCTCTGGGCGACCAGACCCCAGACGTCGATCGCGACGAAGGCCAGGGCGCCGACCAGCGCCGGAATCGGGATCAGCCCGAACACCAGGATCTTCTCCTTGGGGAAGAGCAGGGCGAAGGCGAGCAGCAGGCCGGACACCGCGCCCGACGCGCCGAGCGCGGGGATCGAAGGGTTGTGCAGCACCACCGACGACACGAAGCAGTGGCTGGCCGAGGACACGACCGCCGCCACCAGATAGAACGCGACGAAGGTCGACGCCCCCCACAGACGCTCGAGCAGGCTGCCGAAGCTCCACAGGACGATCATGTTGATGCCGATGTGCCACAGCTCCTGGTGAGAGAACGCCGAGGTCAGCAGAGTCCAGACGTAGCCGTGGGCCAGATGGGTGGTGCTGACCAGGAAGTTCGCCACCATCACCTGCTCCACCGTCGGGTCGACGCGCGCCACCTGCCAGGCGAGAAAGACCAGGGCGTTGAGAACGATGATGACCGGCACCGCGATCGGACGCCGGCTCATCGGCCGCTCTCGTCGGGTTCCATCGCGTTCGGGGTAGGAGCTCATCGCCGGCATTATGGCAGACCCCCGTGGTAGCCTGAGCCATGCGCGTCGCCGCCCTCCAGATCGACATCGCGTGGGAGAACCCACAGGAGACGTTTCGGCGCACGGAAGCTCTGGCAGGGGACGCGGCCGACCGGGGCGCCCGGGTGCTCGCTCTGCCCGAGATGTTCGCGACCGGCTTTTCGATGCGCGCGGAGGCGATGGCGGCCCTTGCCGGCGCGATCAACGACTTTGTCGCGGATCTCGCTCGGCGGCTCGACGTCTGGCTGCTCGCCGGTCTCGCCGAGCCCGGCCGCGAGCGGCCCGCCAACGCCTACACCCTGGTCGGGCCGGACGGTCGCGAACGGCTCCACGGACGCAAGGTGCACCCGTTCTCCCTGATGGCCGAGGCGGAGCACTACGAGTACGGATCCCGGATCCGGACCACCGAGGTGGAGGGCGTCCGGATCACGCCGTTGGTGTGCTACGACCTGCGTTTCGTCGAGCTGTTCCGCGCGGCCGCGGACCGGACCGACTGCTTCATCGTGATCGCCAACTGGCCCGAGCGCCGGTCGCACGCCTGGCGGACCCTGCTCGCGGCCCGCGCCATCGACTGCCAGTCGTACGTCCTCGGCGTCAACCGAGTCGGCAGCGCCGAGGGCCACCCCCACCGCGGCGACTCGGCCCTGGTCGACCCGTTGGGCGAAGTGGTCGCGACCCTCGCCGGGCGCCCGGGCGCGGTGGTCGGCGATGTCGACCCGGCGCACGTCGCCGAGGTCCGCCGCCGTTACCCCTTCCTCGCCGATCGCCGCCCCGAGGTCTACCGCCAGGTGTGAGCCGGACCGCCGGCTCGCCGTGGGCCCCGGCCGGTCCCTGCAGGGCGGATGAACCGACCGGACAGGAATAGACCTGCCCCCTCGATATGCTTTGAATGAGGGGGATCGCTCCCCCGGGAGACCTTCACATGGCTACGACCGTCACCGTCAAAGTCGACTTCGAGGCCGCCCACCGGCTGCACAACCCGGACCGGTCGGACGACTGGAACCGATCCGTCTACGGCAAGTGCAACAACCGGCACGGCCACGGTCACAACTACGTTCTCGAGGTCGCCGTCGAGGGCGAGCCGGATGCCGAAACCGGCTACCTGATCGACATGAAGGTGCTCAAGGACATCATCCGTGATCGTGTCGTCCACGACGTCGACCACCGGCACCTCAACCTCGAGGTCGAGTGGCTGTCGGACGTCATTCCGACGTCGGAGAACCTGGCGCGGGTGTTCTTCGATCGGATCGAGCCCGAGCTGCCCGACGGTGTCCGGCTGGCGGCGGTCACCATCCACGAGACCGAGCGCAACTCCGCCACCTACCGCCGGTAGTTTCGACTCCATCGAAATTCTCAGTTCTTAATTCTGAATTCTCAATGGACATCGCGCGCTCGACCATGTGCGAGCCGAAATTCAAAATTGAGAATTCAGAATTCAGAATTCAGATGGGTTCACCGGTTTCGTCGTAGTCGTCGAGCACGGGCTTGAGACCGTGCCAGAAGTCGGCATCCGCGACCGTCAGGGTGGCGAGGTAAACGAGGGCGTCGCGGCCGTGCCCCTCCAAGAGCGTGCGCGCCGGACCCGCTGCGGCGTCTTCGGAGGGCGCCTCGGCATCGTCGGGAAGGTCGAGCACTCCCTCGTTGTGCGGCAGCCCCACCGCGTCCAGATACTCGATCATGAGCGGACGACGCTCGCTCATGTGGAGGTGGAACAGGTACTGGAAGAGCGCCGACTCGGGGAGCTCGTCGGCGAGCTGGACCAACCGCGGTGCCACCCGGTCGGCGGACAGCTTGCGCACCGACTGGGGCCGGAACTTCATTGCCCCGGCGAGCGCGGCTTCGATCGCCATCCGGCTGTCCCGGTCGGCGTCGTTCCACAGCGCGATCGCGGCCGCCTTCTTGTCGTCGTCGCTCATCAGGTCCCAGACCGCCAGCGGTCCACGATTCTTGATCGCCTCGCCCAGCGTCGTTGTCTCGTCAGTCATGTCGCCTCCACATCCTCTCGGATAATTGTGAATTATAAATGATGAATTATGAATGACATCGCAAAGCTCATTTCACGCGACAGTGCCCCGCTGCGGTGAAACTCAAAATTCATAATTCAAAATTCATAATTGCTCTGGCGGCCGCCAGGCCGTCAGAGCTTGTAGTCGCCGTTTTCGATCACGGTGACGCGTCGGCCGTCCGGGTACACGATGTCGGCGCGCTCGATCTGAATCGGGTTGCCGGACGCGTAGACGATGTCCTGGTGGACGACGAGGGCCGGATCGGAGAAGTCGTCGACGCCGACCACCCCTCCG
>JASFPU010000488.1:0-3266 GCA_050115855.1 Holophagae bacterium | reverse complement strand
GGATCGCCGCCGGCGAGGTGGTCGAACGTCCGTCGTCGGTGGTCAAGGAGCTCGTCGAGAACAGCCTGGACGCCGGTGCCGCACGCGTCGAGGTCGAGCTGTCCAACGGCGGCCGATCGCTGGTCAGAGTCAGCGACGACGGCAGCGGAATGAGCCCGGACGACGCGCTGGTCGCGCTCGAGCGCCACGCGACGTCCAAGATCGACTCGGAGGACGACCTCGACCACATCGCCACCCTCGGCTTCCGAGGCGAGGCGCTGCCGTCGATCGCGGCGGTCGCCCGGCTCGAGCTGACGACGTCGGCCGATCCGGAGGTCGGCGGCATCAGGATCACCGTCGAGGGTGGCCGCGTTCTCGGCACCGAGCCGGCCGCCCGCGCTCGCGGCACCACCGTCGCGGTCCGCGATCTGTTCTTCAACGTGCCGGCCCGGCGCAAGTTCCTCCGGGCGCCCGAGACCGAGCTTCGACACGCGACCGACGCGATCTGGGGCGCGGCCCTCGCCCGAACCGACGTCGCCTTCGTCATGCGCCACGGCAGTCGAACTCTGATTGACGCGCCACCCACGCCCGGCCTTGCTGAGCGGCTGCGCGGTCTCTGGTCACGCGCCGATAAAGTCTCCAGGTTCGCGGATGAGGCGGGCGGCATCGCGATCGAGGGCCTGGTGGCGCCGGGCAGCGGCCGCGGCCGGCCGGAGCTGACCTTCCTGGTCAACGGACGGGTCGTCAAGGACCGGCTGCTGGTCGGCGCGGCGCTCCGGGTGCTGCGCTCGGCCGGTGCCGGCTTCGGTGGCGCGCGCGTCGTACTGTCGCTCGCCGTGCCGCCCGAGCTGGTCGACGTCAACGTCCACCCGGCGAAGTCGGAGGTCAGGTTCGCGCGAGCCGGAGCGGTCTTCGCCCTGGTCGAACGGGCGGTTCGCCGGGGTGTCGCCGCGTCCCAGGGGACAGTGCCCATCCGTCGTCTCGAGGATGCGGACTCGTTCGCCGCCGAACCGCGGCGGTCCGGCTACGGCGATCTCGACGGGCGCCAACGGAGAGACACGGCACCGCTGTTTGCCCACCCGGCCTACGGTTCGGACGCCTCCGCCGATCTGCCGGAACCGGGGACTCGCGACCCGTCCTCGGCGCCGAGGTCCGGCGCGAAGCCGGGTCCCGCCGACACGCCGTTCGGTCGTCTCGTCGGACAGTACCGGGAGTCCTTTCTCCTGGTCGAGGACTCGACCGGTCTGGTCGTCGTCGATCAACACGTCGCGCACGAGCGGATTCTGTACGACCGGATCCTCGAGCGTCTCGGCGGCGCCGAGGCACCATCCCAGCGGTTGCTCGAACCGATCCTGGTCGAGGTCGGTGAGGCTGCGGCAGCGGCGTTGAACGGGGTGGCGGCAACGCTGCTCAAGGTCGGTATCGAGGCCGATGTGTTCGGCCCGGACACCGTCAGGTTGAGCTCGCTGCCTGTCGACCTCGATCCCGACGAGGCCGGCGAGCTGGTTGCCGAGGTGCTCGATCGCGCGACCGCCCTCGACGGGGTTCCCGAGCGGGTCGCGGACGAGCTCGAGGACAAGCTGGCGGCCGGCTTGTCGTGTCGCGGGGCGATCAAGGTCAATCATCCGCTGACGCCGACCGAGCAGCGGGCGCTGCTCGACGACCTGGCGCACACATCCAACCCATACCGGTGTCCTCATGGGCGGCCCATCCTGCTCCGGCTCAGCCACGAGGAGATGGAACGTCGACTGGGGAGGCGATAGATGCATCGAGAAAGCTGGCGGTTGACCGAGGGCCTGATCTTCGTCCACTTCGCCGTGTTCATCCTCAGCTGGGCGAACCGCGACGGACTGTCCGCTCTCATGCTGGTGCCGGGCCAGGTCGCGGTCCGGCCCTGGACCCTGGTGACCTACCAGTTCGTTCACGGCGCCTCGATGTTCTGGTTCTTCATCTCGATGCTGGTGCTCTGGATCATGGCCAAGCCGCTCGAGGAGTCGTGGGGATCGCCGCGCTTCCTCGTGTTCTGGCTGATCGCCACCTTCGGTGCCTCGTTGACCGCGGCCGGTCTCAAGCTGCCGTTGTACGGCGACAGTGGTGTCGGCACGTCGATCCTGCTGACCTTCGCCACACTCTGGCCGGATGTCGAGTTCCGGCTCTTTTTCATCATCCCGGTCAAGGTCAAGTACCTCGCCATCGTCGCGGTGGCGTGGCTCGTGTTCTCGAGCCTTCAGCTCGGGCTGCTCGCCGGGATCGCCAACGTTGCCGGGATGAGCTCGGGCTACCTGTTCTTCCTCGCGACCCGTCGAATGCCGACCCGGCGCAAGATCGCGTTCGAGCTCAGAAAACGTCGCGCCTCGGCCGAGGTCCGGTCCGAGACCGTCGAGGCGGAGCAGCGCAACCGGATCTGGGACCCGAAGGTCCGCGAGGCGGCGCGCCGCGCGGCGGATCTGGGACGCGTCGCGTCGGAGGACGAGCCGCTCCTCGTCGAGCTCGATGCGGCGCGGGATCCGTCGATCACGGTCTGCGCGCCGACCGAGTTCGGCTTCATCGACGATGACGTCTGTCGCACGTGTCCGGGCTTCGCCGAGTGTGGCGCGCGGGCGATTCGACTCGCCGCGGAAAAGAGCGACGACAGCGATTGACGTCGCGGGGATCGAGGCGCTCATGGTTTCTTCGGATGAAGGAGCCGCCACGTCATCGCGCGAACCTCGTCGAAGAGCGCGCGTGACCTCCCGGCGGTCCGGCGGTCGATGAGACCTGCGCCGGTGAGGAGAACGAGGTGGGTATCGATCTCCCGGGCCGAGCCGTAGGCGACGCGCCAATGATAGGCGCGGTCTTTCCCGGATCGACCCAGGCCATCCGCGAGGTTGGCTGGAACTGACGCCGCCGATCGGATCACCTGATCAGCCAGGCTCCGGTATGCGACCGGGAGCCGAGAAACGAGCTCGAGGGCGATGCCGGCCGCCTGGAGGGCCTTGGTGTGAGCGATGAACTCTGAGGTCGGTTTCGCGTCGCGCATGGTCACCTCCGTTTCGTTCATGCGCGTCACACCAGTCGACGAGAGGTCCGGTATCAAGGGTCGACCGGAGGGAGACTTGTCATGCTCTTGAAACCGGACCTCTCATCGACTATCCGTCCTTCCGAACGAATCGGAGGTGATCATGCGGGCGGGACCGGGTGCAGAGGCAGGGGCAGAGACAGGGGCAGGGACAGCGTCAGCAACAGGAGCAGGGCTCGTGATCAGGTTCGTTCGGGAACGGGATCGGGATCGGGATCGATCCGGTCTT
>JASFPU010000487.1:0-3277 GCA_050115855.1 Holophagae bacterium | reverse complement strand
GGCCCCGTCGAGCGGGTACACATGAAGCAGTCGCTGTGGATCCTCCGTCGACCACAAAATGAGTCTGCCGGGGACAATCTCTCCAGAGTCCCACCCTTCGGTATCGAACTCCCGCAGCAGCTCGAGGCCGGGCACGGACCACAGCGCGAACGTTGCGTCGACCTGTTGCGCGAGCACGGATTCGCCGGTCGGCATGGTGGAGAAGATCACGTCGCCCAGGTAGCGTTTCTCACCGACTTCGCCGACGACCCGTGGTTCGCCGCCGTCCTCTGACCACACGAGGAGTTCGTTGGAGGCGAACGAGTTGGCCGCGAGATACGTGCCATCGGGACTGAACGCGATGTTTTCAGGACGTGGCTGGCCCTCGACGGGCTTGACCTCGAACCGCGTCGGTCCGCGCCACAGGGTTTCCACGGCGAAGCGGCGCGCCTCGGGGGTGTCGGCGAGCTCGAGGCTGGCGGTGGCCCAGGCAAGGGCCTTGGTGGCATCCCGCTCCAGCTCCATGCGGGCCATGGCGAGCAGCCGGGCGCCCTCGGCGCGGCGGGTCTGCTGCTCGCTTCGCTGCCACAGACCGGCGAAGACGGCCGCGGTCACGGCGGCCACGAGCAGCGCGGCGGCGACCGCCAGCCGGCGCCGGCGGGTGCGCCGCCGGGCATGGTTCGTCATGGCCCGCGCGAACTCCCCCTCGAGCTCGGTGAGGCCTCCGGGATAGCGCTCTCGCCACGAGGCGAACTCTCGGTAGGTCGCGCCGGTCCAGAGCGTGTCGTCGGATCGACCGTGCTCGTTCCAGGTCTTCGCTGCTTGCCTGAGCTGCTCGCGCACTTGGGCGGCGTCCGCATCCTGGGTTTGCCAGCGCACCAGACGCGGCCAGTTGGCGAGCAGCGACTCGTGGATGATCTCGACGCGGCGGATGGGTTCGTGCTCTTCCTCGCGGACCTCGTAGGAGGTGAGGAGTCGGGCGTCGATGAGGGTCCGAAGGACCTCGGCTGCCGCATGACGGGCGGGTGAAGAGTCAGAGGTGAGGCCGCTCCCTTCGGTCGCTGTGAGGGGTGAGCGCTCGCTTCGCTCGCTGTGAGACGTGAGACGTCGAACCTCTAACGTCGTACTATCGACCGCAGGGAGCGCTGACTTTCTCACCTTCTCACTTTCTAACTTTCTGACCTCGTGAGCCTCGAACACCGACAGCAGCTCGTCGACCTCCCGCACCGCGCGGGTGCCCTCGGCGGTAATCAGGTTTCGGAAGACCTCCCGGACGATGGGGATTCGCTCGACGCCGATCCGGTCGATGGTCGACTCCGCGTGGCGGGCGAGCGCGCCGCCGACCCCGCCGATGTCGTGGTAGGCCTGGCGGGTCAGGAGGCCGTTGTCCCGGTCCCGCTTCTCCCACAGCCGGGCGAGGGCGAAGGCGAGCAGAGGAAGCGCGCCGCGCTCGCCCTCGACCTCGGCGAGGATCCCGTCGACGAGGGCGTCGTCCTCGAAGAGATAGCCGCACTTGGTGGCCGGCTGCATCAGAGCACGGCGGAGGTTGCCACCGGCCGGCGGATCGAGAACCGTCAGCTCGCGGAAGACCGGCCGAAGCGCCTCGTGACGGTTACAGGAGGCGGCGAAGTCATCGCGCATGGAAAGCACGACGTGGACGTTCGCTTCGATCGGGAGGCGTCCCAGCAGCGCCGCATAACGACGTTGCTCCTCCCCAGCGTTGAGAGTGAACAGCTCCTCGAACTGATCGACGAAGATCACGGCGCCGCCATGCTCCTCGCTCCAACGCGAGACTGCATCCACGATGACATCCGGGTTGTCGGGGTCGGTGACGAGGCGTCGCAGAGTTTCGGAGCCGCCCGGCAGCTCGGAAGTCAGCGCGCCGCGAAGCGAAGCGATGGCTGCGTTCCCGGGAGTGCACCAGATGGCCGACCAATCGGATGGGGCGTTCGGTGTCAATCCCGCCCTGATGAACGAGGTCTTACCTGCACCGGACGGGCCCATGATTCCGAGCAATCTCGGCGGCCCTTCGAGGAGCCGCCACATCTGCTCGATCTCGGCCTCGCGGCCGAAGAAGAACTCGGCATCAGCCTCCGTAAACGAGGCGAGCCCGGGGTAGGGCGTGACGTCGTCCGCCCCGGCGACCCGCTGGGCCACCTCCTCCAACGCACGTGTCAGGGTGTGGGCGGAGTGGTAGCGATCCTCGCGGTCCCTGGCCACCGCAGTCTCGATGACCGGCGCCCACGGGCTGTCGGGGAGCGTCGGCGGCTCCGATCGCACCCCCTGCCACAGGCTCTTGCGGCTGTCGAGATCCCTGATGCCGTCGGGGCTCACCATCTCGGCGAGCACCACGCCCGCCGAGTAGACGTCGGCACGGGCGTCCACCGTTTGGCCGGCCGCCTGCTCCGGCGCCATGTAGGCCGGGGTGCCCGACACAGAGCCGCCGCCCTCCGCCTGCTGCCGAGCGAGGCCGAAGTCCATCACTACCACCCGACCGGTTCGTGTGAGCATGATGTTCTCGGGCTTGATGTCGCGGTGGACCAGACCGGCGGTGTGGATCGCCTCGAGCCCGGCGAGGAACTGCGCGGCGACGTCCCTGGCCTCCTCGAGCTCGAGCGGCCCGCGCGTCCTCAGCTCGTCGAGCAGGGTGCGGCCGTCGACGTACTCCATGGACACCAACTCGCGGCCGTCGATCTCGATGAGGTCGAAGATCCGGCAGACGTTGGGCGACACCACCTCGCGGGCGGCGCGGACCTCTTGCCGTAGAAGCTCGCGCCGCTTCCGGCTGGCGAGCAGATCCGGACGCAGAGCTTTCAGTGCGACGTCGACTCTGAGCTTGAGGTCGAAGGCGTGCCACACCTCGCCCATGCCGCCGGCGCCGAGTCGGGAGTAGATCCGGTAGCGGCCGCCGACCTCGGTCCCTGGAACGAACACGGCCTCCACCGGCGGCGCGTCGACGGTCTCGCCACCGTCCCCGGTCTGGGTCGGCAGCGGCTCGTCCGGTGGGATCGTGTCGTTCAATGTCTCGTCTCAGGTTCAAATCGATTGTATCTCGGTGCGGCGGGCTGCGACATGATTTCAACATGCCGAGGGTCACCCCGTATCCTCCGCCGATCGACAGGCAATGGCACGAGATTCGAAAAGGGGCTGAAGCTCGTGTAAAAGAGACGGGCTTCAGCCGTAGTCCCTGAAGTCTCTTTCCGGCCGCATTACCGCGGCGGAATCGTGGTCGGATCCGACGTTGCGTTGTCGAGCACCGAGCCGTAGCAGTAGACCGGCTTGTCGGCCTGGGCCGGCG
>JASFPU010000486.1:0-3286 GCA_050115855.1 Holophagae bacterium | reverse complement strand
AACGCCTCGGAGCGGAGAAACTCGCCGTGGAGGAGATGTCCGGCCTTGGTCGCCCAGATCGCCAGAGGGTCCCAGTGGTAGAGCGGCGCCGACCAGGTCGAAACGACCACCAGCAGAACCGGGGGAATCACCACGGCGATCAGCAACCCGTCGACGATTCGGAATCGAAACCTCCGGCCGGGAGGGTCGATGATCTCGTGCCGGTGGCGCACGATCCAGACGAGCCCGAGGCCGAGACCGAGGGCGATCAGGAGGCGCGGAACCGCGATCGGAACCGGGGCCCACGCCGCCCACAGGTACAGCACGACGACGTTGATCGCCAGCCCGGTGAGGTAGGCCTCGAGCAGCCGGCGGAGGATCGGACGAGCTCCGGGCCGGATCCGATCGAGCGCCGCCAGACCCATCCCGAGCCAGCCGTAATGGAGCGCCGCAAGGGCGATCAGCGACATTCAGTCTGCTCCCTTGGACGACCAACCATCCCACCTCCGCAGGTCGTTCTCGAATCCATCGCGGAAGATCATCGGTTGTGAGTTGGGTTTGACACCGGGCGGCGCCGGAGCCGCAACGTGGGTGAAGCGCCAAGTGGTCCGCCGATCGTTCGCCTCGAGGCGGACCACGACGAACGGCTCGTCGGCTCGGATCAGTCGTTGCCGGACAACCGGTCGATCGAAGAAAACCCGACGGGGCTGAAGCCGCAAGGCGAGGAACCAGTCCGGTCCACCGCGGTTGTCGATCAGAATCGGCGTTCCCGGCGACGCCTCCTCCCGAGTGGCTCTCGCGGCGAGGATGGCGTCCTTGAGCAACGGGTTGAGCCGGAGCCGGAGCTCGTACGGCTGACGGCGTGACGCGGCGTGAATCCACCAGTCGAGTGACGATGCCATGACGGCCATCTGGGTCGCCACGGCGACCGCGAGACAGCCGAACGTGAAGGCGGCGAACCACCACGGTGGGTTGCGGTCCGACCACTCGCAGCCCGGTTCACCCGATGGGCCGGTCTCGCTGCTCGCTGTTTCTGGCGGCATCGGGTGATGCTAGCACGTGGAGCTCGGCGGCGGCAGAGGCACGGCACGGAACGGACACGATCAGCTCGACCACGCGGTGGTGCCTCCCGATTCGAAGCCGTCGAGGAAGATCCCCTCGCGCCATCGCAGGTCCGCCTGACCCGAGCGGACGGGTCCGCCGCGCGCAGTCGGCCACATGACGCAGTTGTCGGCCGAGCCGGGAATCGTGAAGACGTCGATGCCGTGGTCGAAGGTCTGGACCACGACCTCGAGCTGGCCGTCGCCGTCGAGATCTCCGACGGCCGGAGCGGCCGGTGCGCCGTTGCCGTTGCCGTTGTGTCCCGGGTTGGGCAGAGGGACGTCGTGCAGCACGGCACCGGTCGCCGCCGAGAGCACCATCAGGAAGCCAGACGAGTGGACGTCGGGGTCGCCGAACGTGGCGAGCAGCAGCTCGGGAGCGCCGTCCTGGTTGAGGTCGGCGACCGTAGTCTCGGAGTTGAAGCTGATCGGCAGACCGTGTCGGGTGGTCGTCCGCCAGAGGCGCTGGCCGGTGTGGTCGAAGGCCGAGACGAACCCGTCGTTGAGCGAGACCACGATCTCCGGGCGGGAGTCGCCCACGAGGTTGACGATGGTCGGGGCCGGGACCCCGGTCGGTGGGTACCAGCCGTCGACGGTGATCGGCGCGTCGCCTCGGGGCAAAGTCTCCCAGCCCGGCTTGCGGCGCGCCGATCGGGTGCCGTCGCCGTGCGATCCCTCGAGCACCATCACGCCGTACGCCTGGGTCACGTACGGGATGTCCATTTCGATGTTGGGCACGCCGACCACCTCGCATCTACCGTCAAGGTCGAGGTCGGCCACCGCCGGCGGCGACGCGGTCCACTGCAGCCACTCGGTCCAGCTCGGGTTGGGCCAGGTGCCGGTGTGCAGGTGGTAGTGGTCGCGCTCGATGTCGGGATCGGCCCACCGGATGAACTGCCCCCAGGTCAGCCGGTTGCCGACCCAGGGCGACGTGCGGTTGGTGTAGTAGTCCGACGCGTCGATGGCGACCCCGTCGTGGTCGAAGGCCTGGATGTGGTGGTTGTCGTAGGTCACCAGAACTTCGAGCTCGGGGTCGTCGTCGATGTCGCCGACGCCGGCGTTGAGGCCGTAGCAGCCGAAGCCGCTGTGGCCCATCCCGTTGCGGTCGGCATCGTTGCCCGGTCCGGTCAGATTGTTGTAGCGCGGCCAGGCCGGGCTGTGACCGCCCACCGGCTGGAAGCTGGTGCCGACCGCATCGAAGACGAAGACCTGCGCGCCCCCGTCGGCGGTGGGCACCGTCTGGGTCGTGGTGACGATGATTTCGATCGTGCCGTCGCGGTCGAGATCAGCCGACGCCATGCCGCGGACCTCGGGCGGGTTGCCGCCGGTGGTCGTGTCGGCGGGCCAGCCGTTCTTGACCACGAGCTCGGAGCCGGTCCACTCCCAGGCCCAGACCTCGTGCCCGCGGCCGGCAACGACCTCCGTGGTGCCGTCGCCGTCGAGGTCGACGACGACGTGCGGCGCGTAAACGCGACCAGTGCCCTCCTCGGCGCGGTCCAGCAGCGTGCCGTCGGCCGCGAAGACATCGACGTCGTAGTAGGCCGCCACCAGCTCGTTCGATCCGTCGCCGTCGAGATCGATGATCACGGGAGCGGCGAACCAGCTGGTCTGACCTGGGAGGTTGCGGACGAACACCGGTGCCTGCACGGCTCCGGACGGCGATCCCGGGGGGCAGGTCTGGGCATGCCCAGGCAGGGAGGCCGCCACCAGGGCGACCACGACGATCGCGCGCAGGGTCCGCCCCACCAGATCGGGTCGCATGGATCAATTTTCCGTCGATCAGACGCGGTGCGGCGTGACGCACGCCACAGGTGGAGCGGCGACGTCGTAACCCGTCGCGCCGGACGGTCGGCTACGACCTGAACGACGACACGGCTTCGTCGATGTCGTCGAAGACCTCGAACACCGACAGCAGCCGCGCCGCACCGAGCACGTTGTAGAGGCTGCTCGGCAGGTTGGTCAGCTTGACGGTGCCACCTTTCTCCTTGGCGACGTTGTAGCCCGCGACGAGCTCGCCGAGACCGGAGGAGTCCATCTTGGACACCCGCTCGAGATTGACCAGGATGTTGTTCGATCCACCATCGAGCGCGCCTTCGATCGAGTTTCGAAGTTTCACATCGCCTGATCCGATCATGATCTTGCCCTTCGGCTCGAGAACCGTCACGTTGCCCATTTCCTGCTGTGACACCTTCATCTCTCGTCTCCTT
>JASFPU010000485.1:0-3290 GCA_050115855.1 Holophagae bacterium | reverse complement strand
CGGTCAGCTCGCGGTCTACCGTGACACCATCGAGGGCGTCGGCCTGTCAAACTACAACGAGCCGACCGCCGACCGTCGCTTCGTCGATCAGGTGGCGCTGCTCCACGCGCACCGGCTGCCACCGGCGGTGCTGTCCAACGCCTCCGGGTTCACGCCGGACAAGGTCGACGCCGTGATCGCACTCGGCGGGCTGAGCTATCTCGGGATCAACATCTCGACGTTGGATCGTGAGCGCTACCGCCGCGACCGCGGTAAGGACCACCTGCCGCGTGTCCTCGAGCACCTCGATTACATGAAGGACAAGCCGGTCGCCGAGACGATGGCGCTCGTCGTGCTCGGCCACAACGACGACGATCACCGGCGGGAGATCGCGGCGTTGGAGGCGCGGTTCGCCGGCTCGAACTTCGTCGTCCGGCCGTTCGACATCATGGACCGGGCGGGCTGGCTGCCGGTCGGCACCGGCCCGGAGCGGCCGCACCGCCGGCTTCGCGGTTGCGACAACCTGGGCTCACGGCCGCTCGAGCACATCCACATCACCGCGCGGGGCAGCGTGGTGTTCTGCTGCGAGGACTACGACGAGGTCCACACCGTCGGCGACCTGTCGACCCAGACCATCGAAGAGGTCCTGTCGGGAGACGCGGTGGCCCAGCTGCGCCGGTGGGCCTACGGTGTCGACGACGCGCCGGACAGCTTCATCTGTCGCAACTGCCTGTTCGCGATCACCGAGTGAGGCCGGGTGATGACGTGACCCTCGTGCGCGTCGTCACCGACGGCTTCGAATCGGGCGACATCTCGGCGTGGTCGGGCACGACGACACCCTGACACCGTTGCGATCCGATCGATCTCACGGGCGGCCTGCGGGCCGCCCGTGTACTAGTCGACGTAGCCCAACGCGCGAAGCTGCTCCTCCGTGGAGGGATCGATCTCGGTTCGGCTGGAGGTCTCGTCGGCGAGACGCGGCCGGGCCTGTCGCCACGCCTCGAGCTCCGATGCGAGCCGGGCGGTGAGGGCGGGGCGGGCCGCCGCCAGGTTGCGCCGCTCGCGCGGGTCGGCGACGAGATCGAAGAGCTGCAACGTGCCCCCTCGGTGCCGGATCAGCTTGAAGCGTGGCGTCCGGATCGAGTAGAGCGCGTCCCGGTACTGGGCGAAGGTCCGCTGCTCGGGCCACGGCGTCGTGCCGGCCGTCAGGACGTTTCTGCCCTCCATCGCGGACGGAGGTTCGACACCGGCGGCCTCGAGCAGCGTCGGGGCGATGTCGACGGTGCTGACCAGCGCCGGGTCGACGACGCCCGCCGGCACGCCGCGACCCCAGATGATGAACGGAACCCTGACCAGCTCGTCGTAGAGCGTGCCGCGGTGAAGCAGTCCGCCATGATCGCCGAACTCCTCGCCGTGATCGGCGGTGATCAGCACCACGGCGTTGTCGAGAAAGCCGATCTCACCGAGCTGCCGAAACAGCCTGCGGAGACAGTCGTCCAGAAATCGGATCTCGCCGTCGTACTGCGAGACGAGGAAGTCGAAGTCGGCCGCAGTGAGCTCCCGGGCGGCGGTCGCGACCAACGGTCGCAGAGCATCGCTGGTCGGTTCCACGGTGCTCGGGAACTCGCCGTAGAGCGTGCGGTACCGCGCCGGTGGCAGGTACGGCGAGTGGACCTGGTAGGTGTGGAAGAAGGCGAAGATCGGTCGGCCCTGCTCGGCCGCGCGCTGCACGCTGTCGACCAGCAGCGCCGCTCCCTGGTCGGCGTCGCGCCCCTGGTCCGAGAAGATGTCGAAACCACGCGAGAAGCCGTAGCTCGCCGACATCCACCCACCACCGGTGACCGCCGCGGTGGTGTAGCCCGCCCTGTGGAAAACCTCCTGCAGGAGCTCCACCTCGTCTGGGATCGACGGAGCCCGACGGTCGCCGGAGGCCGGATCCGCCCACACCCGGTGGGTCTCCTGGTAGAGCGAGCTCAGCATGGTGGTGTGCGACGACGGCGTGCCGTGGGTGTTGACCGACGCGTGGGAGTACCGCGTGCCGCGGGCCGCGAGCTCGTCGAGGAACGGGCTCGTGTGGCGGAAGTAGCCGGCCGCGCTCAGGTGGTCGGCGCGCAGCGCGTCGAGCGAAATGAGCAGCAGGTTGGCTGGCGGCTCGCGCGTCTCGGCGGGTGGTCGGCCGCAGCCCACGGCGGCAACCGCAGCGAGAATGATGACGACGCACCTCCAACCCTGCATGACCGCGATTGTGTCACGGTCGGGCGGTGACGAGTTCGCGCGGCGGTATCATCGCCGGGATGGCGGCGGAATCAGACTACCGGAGGCACGGTTGGAGCGCGCTGTGGGGCGTGGCCGACCGGCGTCTCGATTCCGTCCTGACGCTGCTGACCGCGGCGCTGCTCGCGGTCTCGCGCTTCGTACTGCTCGCGTCGGGCCCGTGGGAGTGGGACGAGACGATCTTCGCCCGGGGCATGCTCGACTTCTCGCTCGCCGCCCACTTCCCACACCCGCCGGGGTTTCCCGGCTTCCTCGCCCTCGGCCACCTGCTGCTGCCGATCGCCGGTGAGCCCTACCGGGCGCTGCAGCTGGTGTCGGCGGTGGCATCGGTGCTCGCGCTGTGGCCGCTCGCCGCGCTCGGCCGTCGTGTGGCGCCGCCCGCGGTGGCGACCGCGGCGGCACTGCTCGTGCTCTTCCTCCCGGGCCCGTGGCTGTTCGCGGTGCGCGGTTTCACGACCACCGCCGCCGCCGTCGCGGCGCTCGGCGCCGCGGCGCTGCTCGGCCGCGATCTGAACGGCCGCCGGACGACCGCCTTCACGCTGCTGCTGACGGCGTCGTTTCTGATCCGGCCGATTCTGCTGCCCACCGTCGCCCTGCTCTGGCTGGTCGGCGCCGACACGGTGCAGCCCCGCCGTCGGCTGCTGCCCGGGGTCGTCGCAGGGGTCGTGATGATCGGTGTGGCGGTGGTGGTGATGGTCCGACTGGAGGGCGGTTGGACTGCGTTCACCGAGCCCTTCGTGCAGCACGCCAGCTTCCACGTCGATCGGCTCTACCGCAACACCGACGTCGTCGCCGACCTCGGCCTCGTCACCGGGTCCGGCGGCGTGCTGCCGGCGGTGGCACTGGCGACCGCAGCGCTGATCGGTCTCGGTGTCTGGCGCCGGCGGGTGGGGATGCGCGCCGCGGCGGCCTGGGCGGTGATCCTCGGTCTGACCGTCGCGCAGCTGATCATGCTCCAGAACCGGTCATACCCCCGGTACGCGGTCGGTGTCCAGATGGCGGCTGCGCCACTCCTCGCCGGCGCCGCATCGCTCGCG
>JASFPU010000484.1:0-3300 GCA_050115855.1 Holophagae bacterium | reverse complement strand
AGGCGACCCAACGCTTCCACCACGAGTCGCTGATGTCGACCGCGCGGGTCCGTGTGAACGATCTGAAGCGGTATGTGGCGTTCAACGGGGGCCTGTTCGGGCTGCAGCTCCTCGCGTGGCTGATCCTCGGCGTGTGGTTGACCTCGATTCGACGCCACTATGGAAAACCGGAGCTGCAGACGCGGACCGCTGAGAATGCCGTGCTCAGGGCGCCATTTACCGTGGCACTGCTGGTCGCGATCACGATCGGCGTTCCGTTTCACACCGGCGCACCGCGGGCCTGGCCCGAGCTGCTCTACGTCGTCATCCTGGCGGCCCTGACACGCCTCGCTGTCGCCGCGCTGCCGCGACGCACTGCCGGCGCGGTGATCGCATTGTCGTGCCTGGCATTCCTCCACTGGATGGGGTACGTCGTCCCCGACGTCCATCCGATCGACCGCTGGCTGTGGCTCGCGGTGTCCGGCCTCGGTGCGGTCCTGGTCCCCCTGTTCGCCAAGCGGGTCATGACCGTCTTCGGTGACGGAACGCGGCTGTGGGCCGCTGTCCGGTCGCGATTGGCGACCGCGGTGACGGCCATGCTCGCCCTGTCGGCGATCGCGAATGTGCTCGGTCTCGTCGATCTCGCGGTGATCGTCACCGACGGAATCATGGTCAGCCTCTACGTCGCCGCGGTGATGTGGACGCTGACCCGAATCCTCGACGGCATCACCGGCCTTTCGTTGCGCGCGGGGTGGGCGCAACGGTCCCGGATCGTCCGCGATCACGGCGACCGGCTGCGCGCCGAGCTGCACCGCGTTGTCAGGCTCTTCGCCGTCGTGGTGTGGTTGATCTCCACTCTGGATGCATTCCTGATGTGGACACCCATTGCCCGGACACTGCAGTCCGTTCTCGGGGCCTCGTTCGCGGTCGGCAGCCTGACCATCTCGCTGGGCAGTGTCCTCGCCGCAGGCGTCGCGGTGTGGCTCGCCTTGGAACTCTCGCGTCTCGTGCGGTTCTTCTTCGAGGAAGAGGTCGCGAGCCGCATCGCTCTCCCACCGGGCGTCCCGGCCACCATGTCGCGCCTGATCCACTACACGATCATCGTCATCGGCCTCGTCCTGGCCCTCGCCGCAGCGGGCATCCAACTCGGTCAGCTCGCGATCGTCGTCGGGGCGTTCGGGGTCGGCATCGGCTTCGGCCTGCAGACCATCGTCAACAACTTCATCTCCGGCTTGATCCTGATGTTCGAGCGCCCGATCCGGGTTGGCGACGTCGTTCAGCTCGGCGCGGTGTCGGGCGAGGTCGCCTCGATCGGCATCCGCGCGAGCACGATCCGCGGTTGGGATGGCTCGGAGGTCGTGGTCCCGAACGGCAACCTGATCTCGAACGAGCTTACCAACTGGACCCTGTCGAACGCCATTCGCCGACTCGAGATACCCGTGGGTGTCGCCTACGGCACCGATCCCGAACGCGTGATCGAGCTGTTGACAGACGAGATGAAAGCACACGAACACGTGCTGACGGAGCCCGAACCTGTCGCGCTCTTCGTCGGATTCGGCGACTCGTCGCTGAACTTCTCCGCGCGCTGCTGGTGCCGCTTCACGGACTCACTGTCCACATCGAGCCGGCTGCACGTCGCGTTCAACCGTGCCCTCGCGGAAGCGGACATCGAGATCCCATTCCCGCAGCGGGACCTCCACCTCAGATCGGTGGATCCCGACGCGACCCTCGCCGGCGTGTCGGATCGACAGGCGAACCGACGTCCCACGTCCATCCCGGCAACCGGGGAGGCCGCCGACGACGAATGACCCTCCGATTCAGGTGGGTGCCGTCCATCTGGCGCTCGTCTTCACATGCTCCCACACGACAGCGCGCCGAAGGCGTGAACAGTTCTCGCCGGTTCATGACGAGGTCGGTTCAGCGTCACGCGTGGCACGCTCACGTACCGTCTGCAGGATCGACTCCTCGGTCGCCGGGATGAGGTGCATCATGTTGAGGAAGTTCCGCTTGCCGAGGACCGCCACCTCGACATCCGTGACGGTTCGAATCGTCGCGCTCCTCGGAGCATCTGCAATGAGGGCGATTTCACCGAAGTAGTCTCCGGCGCCCAGCGTTCTCAGAACCTCGCCGCTGACCTCGTCGACGACCTCGACCTCACCGCTGCGGATGAAGTACGCAGCGTCCGCCGGATCGCCTTGACGGAACACCGTCCGGTCGGCGGGGAACTGCTCGACGAGAAACAGCGTGTGCCGGTGCCGGAACTCGAACACCTCGACACCGATCCAGATCGCGATCGCCGCGAGGACGCAGAGCGGCGCGAAAACGGAGAACAGAAACACCGTGCCGCCACTGGTGTAGCGCACGAAGACCAGACACAGCACGAGGGCGATCAGGGTGAGCAGCATGGATGCGACGCGGAGAGCGCGTGCCATCAGTGTCGATCGGGCCCGGTTGCCGACCAGCCGGTTCACGGCGACCTCCTCGCCGACGCATTCGATCCCACGAGGTGGGCTTCGACGTGACAGTCCATGCATGAGGTCTGGTCGTCGAAGAGCCGCTGTCGCGTTTTGCCTTCGACGTGCGCGTTGACGAGACGCCACTTCTTCGACTCGGCGTGGCACTTCAGGCAGTCCGCGTTGCTGTACGGCCGCCACATGACGATCGGCCGGCGGTAGCTGCCGCTGTAGTAGCGGAACACCTCTGCGATGCCGTTGAGCTTGGCCTCGACGGTCCCGAACAGACCGTAGGAGGTGTGACAGTCGTAGCACTGGTTGCTCGGGATGTACCTGTTGGCGTAGTGGACAGCGGCGAGCCCTGTCCCGTCCGGATCGGTCATGTCGGCGGCGTAGTCACTCATGACCAGGTGACATGAAGCGCAGAACTCGACTCGCTCCGCCCGCATGAACACGAGGAGCATTCCGGACGCCACGCAGAAGGAGGGAAGCAGGACGATGGCAATCAGCATCACGACCTTGCTCGGACGCCGACCGTCGTTGGCGCGGGCAGCCCTGATCAAGGAAAACAGGACAAGCACGATGGCGGCGACGAGGACCCACGTCAGCGAGCGCGCTGTCCACAGCTCGACAGGGTCCTGCTGAAAAACGGCACTCCCGTCGACAGCGCTCACCGTTGCGGGCACCAGGACACCGGTAGCCGCCAGCCGCGAACACCGACCCGTGAGAGCCCCGCCTGTTACGCTGCTCGGCTTCCCCATTTGGACCCTTTTGTGACGATTTAGACTCGAGATCCAGAAGAGACGATATCATGATGGGCATCATCCGGTGGACCCAAGTCGACGGCTTCCTCCATGTATCGAGCATC
>JASFPU010000483.1:0-3303 GCA_050115855.1 Holophagae bacterium | reverse complement strand
TCCCGCCGCCAGGCGGGAGAGAGCCAGAAGGCCGATGTTGTGGGAACCGTGTCCGGATCCGGTACGCGCCCATCGTTGACATCAGCCGGGCTCGGCGCACGCCACCCGTAGCATTGTTCGGTGGGGGCGCCTTTGTGGTGCGCGCGTCCCGCGCGCAACGAACACACTTCGAAACCGAACAATGCAACAAGTGGCACGTCCGCCGGAAACGTGCCTGTTCCGGCTCACGACGTCGTCGCTCCCCGCGAGTCACTCCGGCCGGTACAACCGCCGCGTCCACGCCGCGAGGGCGACCGACAGGGCGAGCAGGAACGCGCCGGTCGCCTGGTGGGCGGTGGCGATGGTGACCTCGAGTGTCGTCGGCGACCCGACCACCGCGCGGCCCTGCGTCACGGCGAGCGCCGCGATGCCGAGCGCGACCTGGACCGCCACGACCGTCATCAACCACCGACCGAGCCGGTCGACCGGATGGCCTCCGACGTAGAGACCCCAGGCCCTGGCTCCGGCGGCGATTGCCATGACCACCACCACCGTGGCCAGGCTGATGTGAACGATGAGCGCCTGCGCCGTGTGGCGTTGAATCGCGCCGAGCACGAGCTGGACGACAAGCACAGCGATCAGGCCGAGCTGGAGCGTGCGATCGGTGGCGACGCTGGCACTCGGCATCGGAGCGGGCGCATCGGCCCACCACGAGCTGGCGGCGACCGCGATGAACACCATCATTCCGAAGAAGACTTGACCGAGAACGCCGTGCAGCACCGCCAGTACGATCGACGGCGCCATATCGGCCTCGGAGGTCGACAGCGTGAACGAACCGGTAACCCGCAAACCGCCGAGCACCCCTTGAACGACCACCAGCAGCACCGCGAGCACCGCCAGCCGTCTGAGCCACTGGCGACCGTCGAAACGCCACAGCCGCACCGCGAGGCCGATGGTGGTCAGCCCGACCAGGGCGCCGAACAGCCGGTGTGCGTGCTCGTAGTAGATCCCACCGGTCATGCGCGACAACGGGTACAGGAACATGTTGCTGCCGAACGTATTGGGCCAGTCGACGACGGCCAGACCCGCCTCGAAGCTGGTCACCAGCCCACCGGCGATGACCATCAGGAAGGTCGCGATCATGGCGACCTTGGCGAACAGCGCGGTCCAGTTGCGACCGCCCCCGGCAGCCGGATCGCGCGAGCCGACCGCGGCGGCGGCCGCGGCCACGCCGGCGACCACCAGCATCGAGCCGGGGATCCAGATCAGCGCCGACGGGAGCAGCGGACCTGACTCTCTGGAGGTCAGGAGACTCCCCAGAATCAACAGATTCAGCACGGCGGCGCCGAGACCGACCCGGGCCCCGGCGGACCAGCCGCGGCCCGTCCAACGGCCGGTCGCCGCACCCCACCACGCGACCGCGACCAGGAGCAGGGCGAAGACCAGCCACGCCGGCGCCATGACCACCGGCAGACGACAGACGTACGCCACCGCCCACATGGACACCGCCATTCCGAACGCCAGTGGAGCGGAGTAGGCACGATCCGCCGCTGTCTGTTCCATTGTCGCCTCCATTCCGGTCTCCGACTCGGGGCTCACATCCACTCTCGTCGGCGCCACCCCCCACGCCCGCCGCACCGGGAGAACCGTGCCGGCGCCATCGGTGCGACCGGCGGTTCGTGACGATTCCGCGAAATGCGGGTGCGTCGCCATCGGTTATACTCGCCGGCGCAGCTCCATGATGGCAGACCGCACCCGGGAAAACGAGTTCATGGCTTCAGACCGGCCGAGACCAGACAGACACGCCGCCGAGCCCTTGTTCGGCTTCGGGAGGGCCGTGCAGCTCTATCTCGAGCTCGCCAAGGCCCGGCTCGCGACACTGGTCGTGCTGACGGCTGTTGTCGGATACGTTCTGGCTGCCCGAGGGTCCTTCAGCCTGCAGACCCTGTCCTGGACCGTGGTCGGCACGGCGCTCTCGGCGTTCGGCGCCAACATCCTGAATCAGTGGCTCGAGGCGGACCGCGACCGGTGCATGGAGCGGACCCGGAACCGGCCCTTGCCGGCCGGCCGGATCGAGCCGCGCACGGCGCTGATCTGGGGTCTGGCCTCCGCCATGGTCGGGCTCGTGGCCCTCGCTCTGGGAACCAATCTCTTGACGGCGCTGCTGTCGCTCTTCGTCGTTGTTCTGTATGTGCTCGTCTACACCCCCCTGAAGGTGCGCACGCCGCTCAACACCGTCATTGGTGCGGTGTGCGGCGCGATCCCGCCGATGATGGGGTGGACCGCGGCCACCGGCCGACTCGAGCTCGGTGCCTGGATCCTCGGCGGCATCCTGTTCATCTGGCAGGTCCCGCACTTCCTGTCGCTCGCCTGGCTGTACCGCGACGACTACGCCCGGGGCGGGTTCAGAATGATGCCCACATCGGATCCCGACGGCGCGATCACCGGACGGGCCGCATTCACCCACGCCTTGGCTCTGCTGCCGCTCACCGGCGCCCTGGCCGCCGCCGGCGTCACCGGCATGACCTATCTGGTGGCGTCACAGCTGGTCGGCGCGGCCTTCGTCGTGCTCGGGTGGGCCTTTGCCCGGCACAGGGTCCGACTCACCGCACGTCGCCTGTTTCTGGCGAGCATCGTGTACCTGCCGGTGCTGCTCGTCTTGATGGTGTCGGACATGGACGACCGGTTGACCACGCTGCCGGCCAGGATCGCCGCTACCGACGGCGTGACCGTGACCCGGGTCGCGACCGTCGAGCGTCCGCTCCTCGACGACGTCGCCGACGACGAGCCGCCGTCCAGCGCTCCGTGAGAGCCGGCGATCTGATCCGCAACGGCTGGTGGGTCGCCGTCGCCGCGGTGGTGATCTCAGCGGTCGTTGCTGTGTGGGTCGCCCAACTGCCACGAGGGTCGGCACCGGGCTGTCCGCAGCCGTTCGTCCTCGAGCCGTGTCTCGTCGACCCCGATGAGATCGTTCGGGCGATGGCGCCGGATGGCGTCGTCGCCCTGACCGACCCCGCCGTTCTGACACCGGCCGAGGTCGACAGGCGCAACGAGGCCGAACGCGGCAAGCTCCTGGTGCCGTCCGACCGTGTGGTGGGAGTCGACTTCGGCGGTGAACGCCGGGCCTACCCACTGCGCCTGCTGCGGTGGCACGAGATCGTCAACGACGTGGTCGGCGGTCGCGCCGTCGCGGTCACGTCGAGCCCGCTCGCCGGCAGCCTCGCGGTCTGGGACAGGACCGTCGACGGTCGGACCATCGCATTTCGCGTGTCGGGTCGTCTGCTCGATTCCACCACACTGATGTACGACGGGCAGCCTGGCGGC
>JASFPU010000482.1:0-3308 GCA_050115855.1 Holophagae bacterium | reverse complement strand
AAGTCGCCGGAACCGAGCGTCAGCACCTGCCGCCTGAGATCGTGCGGCGACAGGTGGGTCGTGTCGACAATGAGATCGGCCAGCTCTCGCACCGGACCGAGCGACCTCCGCTCGGCCTCGATGGAGTCCTCGATCGCGCCGTCACGGAGCGGGTGTGGTCTCCGCGCGACGGAGTACCGACGCAGCAGAACCGCCGACGACGCATCGACGAAGATCAGCCGGAGCGACGGGTAGCTCGACTTGAGCTCGCGGAAGATCTCGGGGAAGCGCTGCACCATCCCGCGCGCTCGAACGTCGAGCACGACAACCAGGCGTTCGGTGTCTTCCACAGTCGTCTCGAACAGCGCACCGACCAGCTCGAGCGGGATGTTGTCGACACAAAGATAGCCGATGTCCTCGAGCGACCGCGACAGCACCGTCTTGCCGGATCCCGACAAACCCGTGATCACGAATGGACCGCCGAACCTCCGTTCAATCACCGACCTCACCATAGGCGATCCGGTTCACGGCGTCGAGGAAATCCCGCTCGTCCTCGATGCCGCGCTGTGCCAGCAGGCACTTGCGCACCGCGGTCTCGACCATGATCGCCACGTCCCGTCCGGGGGCCACGACCATGGTGTACTTGGGGATCTCCATGCCGAGAATCGTCTCGGTCGACGTCCAGGCCCGCGGCCGCTCCATCATCTGCTCGCGCCACTTCTGCTCCATCGCCTTGGCGCCCGAGCCGAGCTTGATCAGCTGGATGACGAGCGAGATCGTCACCGTCGGCTGGGTTGCGGTCATGCCGAAGTGCTTGCGGATGTCGATGATTCCGACGCCCCGGAGCTCGAGGTAGTTCTGGAGCAGCTCGTGCGGTGCTCCGAGCAGCCCCCGGTTGTGAGTGCGCCGGACTGTGACGAGATCGTCAGCGACCAGTCGGTGACCGCGGTACACCAGCTCGAGGGCACACTCGCTCTTGCCGATGCCGGCGTCGCCGACGATCAGCGTGCCGAGCGAGAACACGTCGAGCAGAACGCCGTGCATGCGCTGCCGAGGTGCGAGCTCGTCCTCGAGGAAGGCCGACAGGGTCTCGATGGTGTCCGAGGTTTGGGCCGGAGTGACGAGCAGCGGCACACCTCGCGTGGTGCACGCGTCAACGACGGACGATGGTGGCCGGTGGCCTTTGGTCGACACCAGGCATGGCACGTCGAGCTCGACGACGTCACGCAAGCGCTGGTTCGCGACCTCGTCGCCGAGGGTTGCCAAGTAGTCGTACTCGGACTCCCCGAGAATCTGCAGCCGGCCCGGTTTGACGTACGGCAGATACCCGGCCAGCGCGAGGCCGGGCTTCTGGATCCGTGGGTTCGAGATCTCGCGAGTGCTCAGACCACCGGCGCCGCCGACAACCTCGAAGTCGAGACCGGCGAGTGCCGGCTCGCTGACCAGGCGGGCCACCGGGATCGGTGACGGTAGGCTCACAGCCCTTCTCGCTCGGCGGCCCCTTCGATCGCGGTGACGACCGCGTCCCGGTCGCCCGCCTCGGCCAGCCGGTCACGGAGATCGGCGCGTTTGAGGATCCGAGCGATCTGAGACAGCACCTGCAGGTGGGCGGCGGGTTGATCGGGCGGTGACAGCACGATGAAGAAGAACTCCACCTTCGAGCTTTGCCTGCCGTCGCCGAAGTCGACCCCCGCCGGGAACCCGGCGAGCGCGACGACGATCTCGTCGAGACCGTTGAGCTTGCAGTGCGGGATGGCGAAGCCGTTGCCGACCGAAGTCGAACCGAGCTCCTCACGCTCCAGCAGCGCACTCTCGACCTGCTCGGCATCGAGCCCGGCCTCGCTGGACAGCTCCCGGGCCATCGTCGCGATGGCGCCTTCCGAGCTGTCGGCGTCGAGACCCAGAAACACCAGGTTCGGGCGGACCGCGTCGCGAATGTTCATCAGAGCTCGGGGGTGATCAGCCCCAGGTTGCTGTCGCTGCTGCGGCGGTAGAGAACGTTGACGCGGTCGGTGCTGGCGTTGCGAAAGACCAGGAACTGATCCGAGCTTTTCTCAAGCTGGAGAATCGCGTCCTCGACCGTCATCGGTTTGATCGGGATCGTCGACCGCTCGACGATCTTCGGCCGGCCGCCGGACGACGCCGATGTCGGCTCGAAGACCTCGACGTCCCAACCCTGGACCTTGCGGACGTCGCTGCCGCGCGCCTTGTGGTCCTTGAGCCTCGCTTTCGCCCGCCGGGCCTGGATCTCCAGCTTGTCGACCCCGTCCTGGATCGCCGCGTTGAGCTCCTTGTGCTGGGTGCTCGCCTGGATGTCGAAGTCCTTTCCCTTGACGAACAGATCGACCGTGTAGAGGTGTCGCTCCTGTCCGACCTCGACACGCATGTCGAGGATGTCGTTAAAGTACTTGGTGATCTTCGCCAGCTTCTTCTCGGTCAGCTGGCGGAAGTCGTCGTCCAGGGTGACCTTACGCGCGATGTAGTCAACTTTCATGATGTCTCCAGGGTCAGAACAGTTTCTTCCTTTTGTCCGAGGACGGGATCGCCATCTCCTCCCGGTATTTGGCAACCGTTCTGCGGGCCAGACGAATGCCCTCTCGTTGCAGCATCCGCATGATCTTCGAGTCAGACAACGGCCGTTCGGGATCCTCGGCCTCGACCAGCTTGCGGATCCGCTCCTTGACGACCAGCGATGAGACGTTTTCGCCGCGCGCGGAGTCGACTCCCGAGTGGAAGAAGTACTTCATGGGAAACAGCCCGCGCGGTGTGTACATGTACTTGTTGCTGACGACGCGCGAGATGGTCGACTCGTGCATGCCGATGTCCTCAGCGACCTGGCGCAACACCATCGGCCGCAGATGCTCGATGCCGTGGTCGAGGAAATCGCGCTGGAAGGTGACGATGCTCCTGGCAACCTTGTAGATCGTGCGTTGGCGCTGATCGATGCTCTTCATGAGCCAGACCGCGCTGCGCATCTTGTCCCGTAGATAGCCGGCGACCTGCGGGTCGATCGGCGCTCCCTCGAGCATTCGGGCGTACTTCGAGTTGATTCGCAGGCGAGGCAGCCCGTCGTCATTGAGGTGGATGGTGTACTCGCCGTCGACCTTGCGGATGTGGACATCCGGCTCGATGTACTGGTTGCGCTCCTGGTGGAAGACGCGGCCTGGTTTCGGTTCGAGCCCTTGGATCACCTCGACCACGTCCTTGAGATCCTGGACCTCGCAGCCGCATGACGCGGCGAGCTGCTCCCACTTCTGGTGCAGCAGCTCGTTCCAGTGCTCGGTCACGACCAGTCGCGTCCGGTCGAGAACCGCCGGGTCGTCGGCGTC
>JASFPU010000481.1:0-3309 GCA_050115855.1 Holophagae bacterium | reverse complement strand
CCGGTCCGCGTCGAGCTGCCCGCAGCCCGACGCGACGCCGAGCTCAGGATTCGTGTCCGCGCCGTGTTCTCGACCGGGACCACGTGGCTGGTGTTTCCGACTCAGAACGCGACACCGTGGGTCGAGGTCGTTCCGCCGCCGCCCGCCGCGGACACCGACCGGTGAGCCAGGACGAAAGCGGACCGGCAGGACGGGTGCGCCGCCTGGTCGCGATTGTCAAGCGGCACCACCGGGACAACCGCTTTCTGCTCGGGATCTTCGCCTTTCTGCTGACCCTGAGCACGGGTGCGTACTACCTGCTCCAGCGCGCCCAGGCGGTGTCGCCAGATGAGCTGACGAACCGCTTGCTGCTCTTCGTTCTGTGGTACCTCGATATCTCGCTGATCCTCATCCTGTCTTTCATCCTGGTCCGCAACGTGGTCCGGATGGTGGTCGAGTGGCGGACCGGGATCCTCGGCGGCCGATTCAGAACCAAGCTCGTCCTGACCTACGTCGCGCTGACCTTCATCCCGGTGATCCTGATCTTCCTGATCGCGACCAATCTGCTGCAACGGTCGATCGACCGATGGTTCTCGTCCCCGGTCGAGGAGATCCTGCTGGTCGGCGCCGAGGTCACGGTCGAGATCCGCGAGTCGGTCGAACAGCGCCTGCTCGACCAGGTCGCGGTCGCCGCTCCGGAGATCGACGTCGGTGCCGACCCGGTGCGGTTGGACCGCCTGCGGGAGCTGCTCGGCGTCGACCTGGTGGCGATCTACGACGGTCCGGATCTGGTTCAGGCCGTCACCGACCCGCGCCGGCTGCCGGCCGCGCTGCCGCCGCTCGCCCTCGACGAGCTGGCGCCGTCCGGTGCGCGCGCCGACCGCTGGCGCAGCGTGCTCCTGGTCCGCGCCTGGCAACCCCTCGACGACGGTGTCTCGACGTTGGTTGTCGGTACGACCCTGCCGCGCCAGCTGCTCCAGCACCTCGATCGCGCGACGGCGGCCCATGTCGAGTTCCAGGACATGAAGGTCGCACGCGGCATGGTGACCTCGACCACAGTGCTCGTCTTCCTCGCCATCACGCTGCTGCTCCTGTTCGGGACCGTGTGGACGGGGCTGTATCTGTCGCGTCGATTCACCGAGCCGCTGCTCGCCGTCGCCGACGCGACGCAACGCGTCGCCGGCGGCGACGAGCTCGCCGAGGTCGACGTCCCGGCAACCGACGAGACCGCGGTGCTCGTCGACTCGTTCAACGCCATGGTCCGGCGGGTACGCGCCACCGAGGCCGACATCCGGGCTTCGGCGCAGGAGATGTCGACGCTCCTGGCAACCATCCCGACCGGTGTGCTCACGATCGGCGCCGACGGGACGACCTTCCGACCCAACCCGGCGGCGGCGAACATGCTCGGTCACGAGGGCTGGGCCGGGACATGGCGACCGCTCGGCGATCTCGATCGGCCCGGCTTCGAGGAGCTCCACCGCCGCCTGTCGACCGACGCGCCGCGCGAGTCGCGATTCGAGACCGACCTCGAGTCCGGCGGCGCCGTGCTCCACATCGAAGCCACCATCAACCGACTGTCCGGCGGCGGACTCGTGGTGGCGATGGACGACCTCACGCAGCTGGTGCGCGCCCAGCGTCAGGCGGCGTGGAGCGAGGTCGCCCGGCGGATCGCGCACGAGATCAAGAACCCCCTGACTCCGATCCAGCTCGCCGCCGAGCGGATCCAGCGCCACGCCGGCAGCCTCGATCCGGTGGTCGGTGAGGTGGTCGCCTCCGGCTGCGAGGCCATCGTCACCCAGGTCTCCGGGCTCAAGCAGCTCGTCGAGTCGTTCCGCGAGTACGCCCGGATGCCGGCGGTCGAACCGCGGCCAGCGTCGGTGTCCAGGGTGCTCCGCGAGGTCTGCTCGCTGTACGACGGGGTTCGTTCCGGCCTCGACATCCACCTCGATCTTCCGCCGCACGAACTGGTCGGCATGGTGGATCCGGTGCGGCTCAACCAGGCACTCGTCAACCTGGTCGACAACTCGATCGCCGCCACCCCCGCGGCCGGCACGATCGAGATCGCCGCACGGACCGTCGACACCGACATCGTCATCCAGGTCGTCGACTCCGGCGAGGGTCTACCGACCGAGGACGTCGAGACACTCCTGCAGCCGTTCTTCTCGACCAAGGGTCGCGGCTCAGGAGTCGGTCTGGCGATCGTCCACCGGATCGTCACCGAGCACGGCGGCACGCTGACCATCGCCTCACGACCGACCGGTGGCGCCGTCGCCACGATGACGCTGGTCGGGGCATTGGTGTCGTCTGAGTCGACCGCCAGCCCGTGACGCTCGGGCCGGCGGACACCGGTCGGCAGTGATGAAGATCGCAGCGGTCTCGTTGACCGGTCGCAGAACCGCTTGATACCATCGGTACGCGATGTCGTACCCCGGCAACCCCAGCCTCTCCGTCCAGGCACAAGAGCGCGTCATGACCGCCTTCAAACAGGTCTTGACCAACCTCCAGGCGGGGCAGCGGGAGGAGGCCTCGATCGGCCTCGAGTTCGTGCTCCGGCTCGACCCGAGCTTCGCGCCCGCAAACAACCTGAAACGACAGCTGACATCGAGCTCGAAGGAGATCGACCTCGGCGACATCATCGCTCAGCTCCAGGCGCCGACGACAGAGGCGATCAACACGCTGCTCATCGAAGCCGTGGACGATTTCAACCAGCGCGAGTTCATCGCCGCCAAAGAGAAGGTCGAAAAGGTGCTCATCGACCTCCCCGGCCACCAGGAGGCGCGCGACCTTCGCGACCAGATCGACAAAGCACTCAAGATCGAGAATCAGGTCGGTCAGTTCCTGATCCAGGCCCGCGAGGCGCTCGCCAAGAACGACCCGCAAGAGGCGGCCAACTTCGTCATGATGGCGCAGGCGCTGGACCCGCATCACACCGGGATCGCGACGACGCTCAAGGAGATCGACGCGATCGGCGGCGCCGCCGTGACGCAGCAGATCAGCACAGCGGACGCCGACCGCGGCGGCGAGCCCGAGCCGGTCCCCGGCGCCGAACCGCCGCCGCCCGCCTCGCCCGAGCACGGCAACGCCGTCGGCGCACCGACGGACGCCGGCGCCGAGGAGGAGGCGTTCGCCGTCGACTTCGACAGCAACGACCCGTTCGCCGACATCATCGATGGTGGAACCGACCCATCGGACGCCGCGGCACCGCCGCTGTTCGGCGCCAGCGAGGACGTTGCGTTCCCGGCGATGGACGACACCGCCGACCTGTTCTCGGCGCCCGACGAGCAGGCAGGCGGCGGCCAACCACCCGGCGGCGCGCCGGCGGGCGGCGCC
>JASFPU010000480.1:0-3311 GCA_050115855.1 Holophagae bacterium | reverse complement strand
CTCACCAACACCATCGCCGAGCTTCGCCGGGCGCTGGGCGACGACGCGCGCCACCCTCGCTACATCGAAACCATTCCCAAACGGGGGTATCGCCTGGTGGCGGCCGTCGAACCGCTCTCGGCATCGACCGGCGACGACGCGCGAGCTTCGCCTCCACGACGACGTCGGGCCATCCTGATTTCCGCCACCGCAGCTTTCCTGCTCGCCGCGGCGGTGGTGGCGACCTTGGTTTTGCAGACGCGAACAAGCCCGCTCGACCCCGAGCTGGTTGCGGTGGCACCGTTCGTCAACCGCACCGGAGACCAGTCGTTTGATGCCATGGCGCTGCTCGCGCGCGACCGGCTGGTGGCCAAGCTTTCCGGGTCGGGACTGGTCCAGGCAATCCCTTCGAACGTTGATGAGGCGGACGATGCAATCGATGCTTTGAGCTCCGCTGCACGGCGTTCGGGGGCCGGGTTGGCGATCGGCGGCACGCTCTACCTTCACGAGGGTGAAATCGAGGTGCAGGCCAAGATCGTGGATGGGCAAGAGTCCGCTCCGCTGTTTGTCGTCCCCGGGACCATCGCCGACCGGGACAGGATATCCGAGGCTCTGGACCAGGTGGTCCAACGAACCGTCGGAGCGATCGCGACGCATCTTCGCGCCCACGCCCACCTCCAATTGATGTCCCACGTTCCGGCCTTCGAAGCCTATCAAGAGTTCATCACAGGTTCGGAGCTGTATACCGTCGATCCAGTCGCATCGATCAACCATCTGGAGCGTGCGGTGGAGCTCGACCCCGAATTCACCTCCGCCAAATTTCGCCTGGCATCGGCGTATCGATATGTGGGGCGCCAGGCGGACAGCGACGAGGTGTTGGCCCGCCTCGACGAGCGCCGACCGGTTCTCACGGAGTTCGAGCGGCTCTGGCTCGACTACTTCTTGGTGAGATCGGAAAACCGGCATAGGGATGGCCTGGCCCTGCTTCGGCGGATCGAGGACATCGTCCCCGATGACCTGGTCGTCCAACATCTGATCGGCACGCGGGCGTATGCGCTCAACCGGCCGAGAGAGGCCATCGCCGCGATTTCGGCCATGATCGGGGGCAAGGGATTCGATAGCTTCGCGCACAATCCGGTGACCGTCGGAAGTTTCTGGCGGTGCGCCATTTCCTACCACATCCTCGGAGATCACGAGGGAGAGCTGCGGACTGCGCGCCTCGGACTCGAGTATTTCCCGACACACCACGATCTCCTGGTGGCCGAGGCACGTGCACTGGTGGTCCTGGGTGACGACACCGGGTTCGAAGATGTTGTCGCCGTGGCCCTGTCCACTCCCACGGGCCTGACGCCGGCAAACCTGTTCATCGAGGCCGCGGCCACCGCACGGGCCCATGGCCGTCCCAATTTGGCCCGCGAGCTCGCCCACCGGGCCCTCACCGTGTTCGACGACCGTGCCGACGCGAACGATGCCGTCGTCGAGGGTTGGATTCGCGCCCAGGCCCTGGTTCTGGCCGACGAGCTCGACCGGGCGCAGGAAGTGCTCGAGATGGTTCGCTCCATGGACGACGGGGGGACCGCATTCCAGTCGCTCGGGGTCGAGGGATGGCTCGGGGCAGTGGCGGCGAGAAGGGGCGACCTCGAGACGGCCCACGCAATCGACATTTCACTGTCAGGAATCGAGGTACGTAGGCTGAGAGGCTGGTCGGCCCACTACCGTGCGGCCATCGCCGCCTGGCTGGGCCACCGCGACGAAGCCATGGAGCTGCTGAGCCAATCCCGCGCCGAGGGGTGGGGTTCTTTCTATTACTTCCACGATATTCACCGGGTGCTCTTCGAACCTCTCGAAGGGATGCCCGAGTACGAGGCCCTCTTGCATCCCGACGGATAGCACCACGAGTGAGTGCCGTGCAAGGGCCGGATAGGTGCCGCATGCGTGCCACCCTTCGCAATCAGGGGCGGCAAACCCAACAATGAGCACATGCGAAGGGTGGCATCCATGTGGCGCCACTGGGATGGACCTGCGAACCAAGCGGGTGCGGGTGGAGCCTGGGGATCAGCCGACGCCTCTGATTCAGGGGTCCCCAAAACCTCACCTTGTGTCAAGCTGAGCGCAGGGTCGGCAGGGCTCCGGTCTTGACGTACGCGACACAGCCGTTGTCCGAACGCGCGTCGAGCGTCGCCCCGGCGGGCAGCCGAAGCCACGTGCCCCCGGGATAGCGCCCTTCGGCGTCTTCGAACGCGCCCTCGATGATGAAGACCTCGATGCCTCCCGGGAACTGTCGTGGGCCGGGCGCGGTGCCGGGCGCCCAGCGTTCAAGCCGCGTGACATCCGGGAACCGGTCGTCCTTGTAGAGAATCTTCTGCTCGATCCCACGCAGCCCGGTGGCCTCCCACGCCATGGCGTTCGTCTGGGTGCGATGGAACTCGCGTCCGTCGCCGCCGTACTGACGGAGCTTCACCAGGATCAGGCAACCGGATTCGGAATGTGGGGCATGGCGGAATCCCTCGGGATTGAGGAGGTGGGTTCCTTCCTGGGCATCACCCAGGTGATCCGAGAACGTGCCCTTGATCACGAAGATCTCCTCGCCTTCCGGATGATCATGCTCGGGAAACGAGGAGCCCGGAAGGTAGCGGACGAAGGTCGTGACCTGGCCCGACTCGACCGCGCCGACCAGATGGAGGCGTTTTCGCAGCACGGTGCCCGCCGGGCTTGGAGTCCAGTCCATCTCCCGGGTGTCCATGACTGCCCGGATTTTCATGTCACCGTTCAGAGAATCAGCCTGAGCCTTCATCGCTTCTTCCTCCTGCGATCGCGTTCATCAGCGTTCGTGCCAGGTTCCGCATCGTTGCGTTGGGAGCCTGCTTGTCGGAGTCTGCGTGCGCTCATGCAGCACCAGAGAACGTGGCATCGGCACCTTGCCACCGGCACCCAGGGCCGTCTCCTAGAAGGTGTTGTGAAACGCCACCGCCATGAAACCCAGCGGCAGGTAAAAGGCCACCTCTGCCGTAAACACCAAACCGAGACCGAGGCCGGCCGGCCAGCGCACGACGTGGTCGCGATGGGTCACGAGCCAGATCCAGCCCGCCACAGCCGCAGGCCCGATGAGCCCGCACACCACGCATGCCAGTGCGGCGTAGGCGGGGGGGACAACGAGGGTGAGGGTTTGATCGAAGACCCACCACATCACCAGCGTCGCGGAGGCTCCGAGGACACCGAAGATCGGCACGAGAGCGAGCATTTTGAGCTCATATTTCATGATCACCTCCCATCGGCGAGATGGCATCGCTGTGCGGGCGTTGCGATCTCCGTCCCCGTCCTGTGAACAGTAT
>JASFPU010000479.1:0-3337 GCA_050115855.1 Holophagae bacterium | reverse complement strand
GCGGGACGACGGCGTGCGCGGCGTCACGTCCAACCCGTCGATCTTCAAGGCGGCGATCACCGGTTCCGCCGCCTACGACAGTGACGTCAGCACGTTTCTCGCCGCCCACTCAGACGCCAGCACCGAGCGGCTGTACGAGGCGCTGGTGATCACCGACATCCGAATGGCGGCGGACATTCTGGCCCCAGTGTTCGATGCGTCGGACGGCACCGACGGCTTCGTGTCGCTCGAGGTGTCGCCGCACCTCGCCCACGACACGGCGGGGACCGAGGCGGAGGCGCAGCGGTTGTGGAACGCCGTCGACCGGCCCAACCTCATGATCAAGGTACCGGCCACCGAGGCCGGAATTCCGGCGGTGGAGAACCTGATCGCCGCCGGGATCAACGTCAACGCGACTCTGATGTTCTCGCTCACCGACTACGAGGCGGTGGCGAACGCCTACCTGCGCGGTCTCGGCCGGCGGGACGATCCCTCGGGCGTTGCCTCGGTGGCGTCGTTCTTCGTCAGCCGGGTCGACACCAAGGTCGATGCGGCCCTCGAAGAGGCCGGAACAGAAGCGGCGCTCGAGCTGCGCGGCCGGGCGGCGATCGCTAACTCGCGGCTCGTCTACCGCCGGTTCCTCGAGCTGTTCCAGGGCGACGCGTTCGCCGAGCTCGCCGAGCGCGGCGCCCAGGTCCAGCGGCCGCTGTGGGCGTCGACCAGCACCAAGAACCCGTCCTATCCGGACATCCTGTACGTCGAGGAGCTGATCGGGCCAGACACCGTCAACACATTGCCCATGGCCACCGTCGACGCCTATCGGGATCACGGCCGACCAAGGTCGACGGTTGCGGAGTGCTTCGCCGACGACGAGGCACTGCTCGGCCGGTTGCCGGAGTTCGGGATCGACCTCGATGCGGTGACCTGCGAGCTTCAGACCGAGGGGGTCGCGTCGTTCGCCGACGCCTTCGATGGGTTGATGGCGGCGCTCGAGGTCAAGCGGTCGGCGCGGGTCGCAGGCGGCTGATCGCCGCCGGAGTTTCGCGCCGGCGCCACATCTCGGCCACGTTCCCGGTACACTCTCGATGCTCGACGCTGCGAGGCACGGAGGCGAGCGATGTGCGGAATCATCGGATATGTCGGGTCGGACGAGGTCGTGCCGGTTCTCCTCGACGGTTTGAAGCGGCTCGAGTACCGGGGCTACGACTCGGCCGGCATGGCGGTCCTCGACGCTGACGGCATCCGGATCCTGCGTGCTGCGGGCAAGCTCCGCAACCTGTCGCAACGCGCGTATCACGAACCGCTGCACGGGACGACCGGTGTCGGCCACACACGGTGGGCGACCCACGGGGCGCCGACCGAGGCCAACGCCCATCCCCAGACCTGCGCCTCCGGCGAGATCGCCGTGGTGCACAACGGCATCCTCGAGAACTACGCCGCCCTGAGACGCGAGCTGATCGATGCCGGGGTGGACCTCGTGTCGGACACCGACACCGAGCTCATCGCCCAGCTGCTCGGTCGCGAGAGCGGCCCGCTCGTCGAGCGCGTGCTCGCAGTTCTGCCGCGGCTGGCCGGGCAGTACGCCGTGGTCGCGGTCAGCCGCTCGGAGCCCGACACCGTGGTCGCGTTCCGACAGGGACCACCGCTCGTCGTCGGGATCGGCGCCGACGAGAATATGGTCGCGTCCGACGTCACCGCGATCCTCCACCGGACGCGGCGGGTGCTCTACCTCGACAACGGCGAGATCGCGGCGGTGAGAGCCGACGGAGTGAAGCTGTTCGACACCGCCGGCCGTCCGGTCGAGCGGCCGGTGGAGGACCTGGACTGGGACGCGGCGCGGGTCGAGAAGAGCGGGTTCCGCCACTTCATGCTCAAGGAGATCTTCGAGCAACCCGACGCGATCCGGAACACGGTGCGGGCGTACCTCGACGCCGATCGGTCCGGCGTCAACCTCGACGGCCTCGGCTTCGCCTCCGACCGGATCGACAACCTGCGGCGGATCCAGCTCGTCGCCTGCGGCACCTCCTGGCACGCGTGCCTGGTCGCCAAGTTCATCCTCGAGCACCTGACCGGGCTGCCGACCGATGTCGACTATGCCTCCGAGTACCGCTACCGTGACCCCCTGCTCGGCGATGACGTGCTGGTGGTCGGCGTCAGCCAGTCCGGCGAGACCGCCGACACCCTCGCCGCGATGGAGCTCGCCGCGGCCGGTGGCGCCCTGCTCGCCACCGTGTGCAACGTCCGAGGCTCGTCGTCGTGGCGGTTGGCCCCGGCCCGCATGCTGACCCAGGCCGGACCGGAGATCGGCGTCGCCTCGACCAAGGCGTTCACCACGCAGCTGGTCGCGCTCACCGTTCTCGCCCTCGCGTTGCGTGCCCGCCGCGGTCTGGCCGACGGTCTCGACGCCGCGCTGGTCCACGACCTGCAACGGCTGCCGCTCGCGGTCGAGGAGGTGCTGCGGACCGACCGCGCCCTGTACCGGCGCGGCACCGATATTCTGAGCGAGGCGCGGGACTCGCTCTACCTCGGCCGCGGCATCCTGTACCCGATCGCGCTCGAGGGCGCCCTCAAGCTGAAGGAGATCTCGTACCTTCACGCCGAGGGCTACCCGGCGGGTGAGATGAAGCACGGCCCGATCGCCCTGGTCACCGACGGCTTCCCGGTCGTCGCGGTCGCGACCGGCACACCGACCCGCGACAAGCTGCTCGGCAACCTGATGGAGGTCAAGGCGCGCGGCGCGGTCGTGCTCGCCGTTGCCGAGCAGGGAGCCCGGGAGGTCCGCGACGTCGCCGAGTTGGTGCTGCCGGTGCCCGCCGTCAACCCGCTGCTCCAGCCGATCGTCGCCGTGATCCCGCTTCAGCTGCTGGCCTACAACGTCGCCGTCGAGCTCGGGCACGACGTCGACCAGCCGCGCAACCTCGCCAAGTCGGTCACCGTCGAGTAGGGGCCGCCGGCACGCATCGATGAGCGAGCCCACAGATCACACAGATGGACACAGATGGCATCGCACCGTCGCAAACACGAAGACGCGAAGGCTCGAAGTCCATCACGAAGACATCGCATCTGAGAGCCATCGCAGAGTCGATGACATCTTCTCGTTTGCGAGGCGGATCCCTCACGTCACACCCTGGGATGCAGCAGCCGCCACGTCATGGCGCGGACCTCGTCGAAAAGCTGACGTGAACTCGCGGCCAGGTTCTGATTGATGACACCCGCGCCGACGAGAAGTGCGAGGTGGGTGTCGATCTCTCGAGCCGAGCCGTACGCGATGCGCCAGTGATAGGCGCGGTCTTTCCCGGATCGACCCAGGCCCTCCGCGAGGTTTGCCGGCACCGATGACGCCGACCGGATGACCTGA
>JASFPU010000478.1:0-3344 GCA_050115855.1 Holophagae bacterium | reverse complement strand
CACTGCCACTGGAGTGTCTGATCGGGATCGGGATCGGACGCAGCGCCTACCCCTTCACCACCCACCCCTTCGCCTTGAGCAGCTCGCGGAGCCGCTCCCGGTGGTCGCCCTGGAGCTCGATCCGGTCGTCGACCGTTTTACCGCCGGTCGCGCACGACCGTTTGAGCTCCCCGGTCAGCTGCTTGAGGAACGCGGCGTTGTGCGGCAGGCTCTCGATCACCGTGACGGTCTTGCCGCGGCGGCCGGCCCGCTCGACGCGGAGCCGAGCGACGATGCGATCGGGAACCGGCTGGTCGATGTTCTTCGAACACCGGCAGCGGTCGGTCGGCCACCCGCACGTCGGACAGGTCCGGCCGTGCTCGGTGGAGTAGACGGTGCCGCGCCGCTTCACTGGGATACCTGGCTCCAGGCCGAGGTGTCGCCGCTCTCGAAACCGTCACGGAACAGTCCGTTGCTGATGTCGAGACAGGCCTCGAGGAAGATTTGGAGCACGTCCCGTCGGTCGTCGGCGGTGGGCAGCGCCTCCCACGGGAAGCCCCAGAAGGTGGCGTAGCTGAGACCGGTGTGAGCGCCGACCGCGGCGCCACCCTGGTTGCCGGAGAAGGCGAGCGACCCGCTCGGTCCGGGGGTCATGCTGTCGCTGTAGTTGGTGAACGGGTAGCTGAGCGAGAACGGTCCGGCGCCGCTGAACGGCGCATCCGCGCCGGTGACCGTGGTCTGTCCCGTGTCGCTGTCGGCCGACGCCAACCCGAGATGGCTCTGCATGAAATCGGTCAGACCACGATCGTAGAAGTAGTCCTGAGAGCTGAGCAGCAGGCAGCACTCGCCCGTGTCGAGCCAACTCGCGAGGGCCGCTTCACCGCCGGCGCCCGGACCAGCGGCGCCACCGAACTCGTCGCCGGTGAACCAGATCACGGTGCGGTAGTCAGCCAGTTCGTTGAAGGACGGCTCGACGTCGCTGTTGCCGGTGTCCCAGACGTCGTACTGGAGCCCGAGCGCGTCCAGGGCCGCGGTGTAGGTGGGTTGCACGTCCGGGGTGTTGTCGTCGTCGTCGACCAGCAGGATCGGCGGAACGGCACGGGTCGTGAAGCTCCAGGTCGCCGACCAGGGTCCGTCACCGCACGGGTTGACGGCGCGGACCCGCCACCAGTACTCGGTCTCCGGATCGAGCGGCGACGCCGGGGTCGCGGTCGGCGTCGTCGACGTCGCCGAGGCGACGACCGTCACGAACGAGGGATCCGCGGCCACCTCCATGAGGTAGCCGGCGGCCTGGTTCGCCGCGTTCCACGCGAAGGTCGGGAGCAGCGCGATGTCGATCGCACCGTCCGCCGGCGACGTCTGGCTGACGGTGCTCGGCGCACCGTCGTACACCTCGAGCGACGCGGACGCCTGTTGGACGACCGAGCTCGGCGACGACGTGCCGACGATGTCGAACGCGTACGGTCCGGGGGGCACGGCGTCGGTGTCGCCGATCGTCAGGACACTCGTACCGGGAGGCACCACGGGGTTGGGTGCGAAGCCCGCCGACGCGCCGCTCGGCAGGCCGGCAGCCGCCAGCGTGACGGGTTCGGAGAAGCCCTGGAATTGCTCGAGCGTGATGTCGAACACGGCCTCGTTCGGGGCACACAGAGCGACCGTCTCGGGGTCGACCACGACCCGGAAGTCGAGGGCGAAGTTGAAAGCCGCCAGGGCGTCGATCCGACCCCAACCGTAGACGTTGTTGGGTACCTCGGTCGGACCGATGCCGCCGCAGCCCTGGCTCGACGTGAGCGGCAGCGCGGTCTGTTCGATGACGTCCTCGATGACATCGACGTCGCCGGCGAGGCCAGGGCTCGCCGAGATCAGCAGGGCGACCAGGCCGGCGACGTGGGGTCCGGCCATGCTGGTGCCGCTCCATCCCCCTTGATACCCCCCGTCGCGGGTGCTCGAACGGATGTTGACACCGGGTGCACTGATGTCGGGTTTGAGCCGGTCGCTGCCGTCGACCGTGACCGGACCGCGGCTCGAGAAGGAGGCGATGTCGTCGCTCGAGTCGGTTGCGCCGACCGAGAACGACTCTGCGTAGATCGCCGCCGGGTCCGCGACCGTGCTGCAGCTCGAGCCGTCGTTGCCGGCCGAGTGCACGGTGACGATGCCGGCGGAGCGGACGTTCTGCACCACCGTCAGCAGCACGTTGGGATCGGTACAGCCCTCGCTCGGCGGGCAGCCCCAGGAGTTGTTGATGACGTCCGGCGCCTGGCTCGGGTCGGGGTTGTTGCCGGCGAGATCGGTCGGTGCGATGAAGAACTGGTAACACTCAGCGTAGGTCGCCGGCGTGCCGACGCCCTGGTCCATGTTGCGGCAGCCGATCCACTGCGCGGTCGGCGCCATGCCGACCTGGTTGCCGAGCCCGTCGTCGCCGACGATGGTGCCCATGGTGTGGGTGCCGTGACCGTGGTCGTCACACGGCTCCGGAGAGTCGGGCCCGCAGCTGCCGCCGCCCGAGTGGATCGCGTCGTGCCAGTTGTAGTCGTGGTTGCCGTCCGGCCCACCGCGGTACTGCTGGATCAGCGCCGGGTGGTTCCACAGATACCCGGTGTCCTGCCCGGCGACCACGGCGCCGCTGCCGGTCACGCCGGCGGACCAGACGTCGTCCGCGTTGACGAGCGCGATGTTCCACTCGATGGCGTCCGGAGCTCCAGGGGAGTCGGCGGGCATGGCGACCGGTTCGTCCATCCGCACCGCCGGGTTGGCGGAGACACGGGCGACGTCGTTCCTACGGGCCATGGCCTCGATGGCGTCCGCTCCGCCGCGGACCCAGATCATGTTGGCCACCCAGAATGGCCGGAACTCGACGTCGAGGCTCTCGAGTGCGGCCACTACCGGGGGTTGAGTGCGGTGCGCGGTCTCGATCAAGGTCTGAAAAACAAGGGCGCCACGGGCGGCCTTGGTCGACAGACGCTCGGCCGGTTCGAGGTCGGCCTGCTCGACCAGAAAAACCAGAAACTCGGTGTCGCTCGTCCGGGCGGTCTCGACCACCCAGGGATCCACCTTGTCGAGCCACGTCGGTTCGGGCCCCGGGCCCACCGCCGCGCCCGAGCCTGCCGAGACGAGACAGAGCAACAGAGCAACGGCCATCGAGTCGTGTCGAGACATGAGTCCTCCGGTCGTCGAGCCTGGTCCGCCGACCGCGTACACCGAGTCTGTCGAGCTCGAAGGCCTGCCGGATCCGGGCAGAACGAGGATACCATCCGGGGTGACGCGATCGTGGTGACGGGAGGTGCACCGATGCGACGAATGCTCACACAAGGACTGGTGTTCACGGCATCGGTGCCGGTCGTCGGTGCCGTGCCGACTGTCAGATC
>JASFPU010000477.1:0-3344 GCA_050115855.1 Holophagae bacterium | reverse complement strand
AACTTCGTCGCCCACTCGAAAGCCGTGGAAGCGGCGGGCATCGCAATTTCGGCGGTCCTGAAGGTCCCGGCTCCCCTCAAGAGTCTGGCAGACCAGGTAATCCGAAGCGCATCGTCGGTCCCTGCCAATCTCGCCGAGGGTGCGGGACGATCGGGCAGGGATCGGACTCACCACTACCGAATCGCGTACGGCTCCGCCAAAGAGGTCGACAGCCACCTCAGACTCCTCATCGGAACCGGAGCCGTCAATCCCCGGCAAACGCAATCGGCACTTGCCCTCTTCGACGAGGTCCGCGCCATGACCTGGGTCCTGCTCCATCCGTGAACGCGTTTCAGTCCATCGCCCGCGCAGACGCGGGCGCTACAGAACTTCGTGGCTCTTTGTAGCGCAGGCGTCCCGCCTGCGATGGACGACCACCATCAATCAAGACGAATCCACAGGTCCGCGCTTCGAGCGGACGTGCCCGCCGCGATGATCGACGGTGTAGCACCCGAGCATCGTCCGGACGCGGAGATCGAGGCGCGTCGGTCCGGACTCTGATGCTGCCGCTGACTCTGTCTCTGTCCCTGATGCTGCCACTGTCACTGACTCGGTCCCGGTGACTGCCCCCGCCGCTGAATTCGGACGCGGGCTCGGGCACAATCCGGCTTCGCTCGCTCTGCGAGCTCCGCCGTGACGTTGTTCGGCGCCTCGAGCGCGCCGAAAAACGAACGCCGGGCCCGAAGGCCCGGCGTCGAGGGTGAAAAAACGCTCGGCCTAGCCGAAGTGGATCGCGTACAGGATCGGCGCGATGATCATCGCGACGACGCTGATGAGCTTGATCAGGATGTTGAGCGACGGACCCGAGGTGTCCTTGAAAGGATCGCCCACCGTGTCGCCGGTGACGGTTGCCTTGTGCATCTCGTCGAAGTCGTCGTGCCACACGTCGTGGCCCTGCTCCTTGACCTGCTTCTTGGAGTTGTCCCAGGCGCCGCCGGCGTTGGCCTGGAAGATCGCCAGACAGACGCCGGAGATCGTGACGCCGATGAGCAGACCGCCCAGCATGTCGACCGAGATCACACCGACGACCACCGGCACGATGACCGCCATCAGACCGGGCGCGATCATCTTGCGGATCGCGGCGGCGGTGGCGATGGACACGCAGTGGGAGTACTCGGCCTTGCCGTCGGCCGCTGCGATGACCTTTGCCTCTTCCTCGTTGGGCTCGCGCTCCTCGGACTCGGCGTGCTGCGCCGCTTCGAGCGCCGGCCGCAGCTCGGGGATCTCACGGAACTGGCGGCGGACCTCCTGGATCATGTCCTGTGCCGCCTTGCCGACCGCGACCATGGCCATCGCCGAGAAGCGGAACGGCAGCATGCAGCCGATGAGCAGACCGACCAGAACATAAGGGTTGGCGGCGTCGATGTTGACCTGACCGTTCATTTTGGTCAGGTAGGCGGCGGTCAGCGACAGCGCGGTCAGCGCGGCGGACCCGATCGCGAAGCCCTTGCCGATGGCGGCGGTGGTGTTACCGACCGCGTCGAGCTTGTCGGTCCGGGCTCGGATGTCGCGGCCGAGCTGGGCCATCTCGGCGATGCCGCCGGCGTTGTCGGCGATCGGACCGTAGGCGTCGGTGGCGAGCTGGATGGCGATCGTCGACAGCATGCCGAGCGCCGCGAGCGCGATGCCGTACAGCCCGGCGAACGCGTAGGCGATGAGGATCGCCGCGCTGATCACCAAGATCGGGAGGGTGGTCGAGTTCATGCCGACCGCGATGCCCTGGATGACGGTGGTTGCGGCACCGGTCTTCGAGGCCTCGACGATGGTGCCGACCGGCGACCGGAAGGTCGCGGTGTACCACTCGGTGATGACGCCGACCAGAATGCCGGCGACGAGGCCGGCGACAACCGCCAGGGCAATGCCCCACCACTGGTGGACGACCTGGTCACCGGTGATGATGTCGGTGGTCTGGACCCCGGCGGCCGGGATCATCTGCTTGATCGCGATGACGGTGCCGATGACCATCAGGATACCGGCGCCGAAGGTGCCGCGGTTGAGACCCTTCTGCGGATCGCCGCCTTCCTTCGTGCGAACCAGGAAGAAACCGAGGAACGACGCGACAATGCCGATCAGGGCGATGACCAACGGCAGGATGACGGCGTTCATGCCGCTGCCCGGGACCGCGGCGTTGAGACCCACGAACCAGGCCGCACCGAGAATCATGGACGAGATCACAGCGCCGATGTACGACTCGAAGAGGTCGGCGCCCATGCCGGCGACGTCGCCGACGTTGTCGCCGACGTTGTCGGCGATGGTGGCGGGGTTGAGCGGGTGGTCCTCGGGAATCCCGGCCTCGACCTTGCCGACCAGGTCGGCGCCGACGTCGGCCGCCTTGGTGTAGATGCCGCCGCCGACGCGGGCGAAGAGCGCGATCGACGAGGCGCCGAGCGAGAAGCCCGACAGGATGTTCAGCACCAGCATGGTGACGGGACCGCCGTCCATTGCCCCGGGATACATCTTGATGTAGACGATAAACAGCGTTCCGAGACCGAACAGTGCCAGGCCGGAGACGGACAGGCCCATCACCGAACCGCCCTTGAAAGCGACCTGGAGCGCATCGTTGAGGCCGGAGCGCGCCGCCGACGCGGTCCGGGTGTTGGCCGCGGTCGCGGTCTTCATGCCGAAGAACCCGGCGAGCGCCGAGCAGAACGCCCCGAGGACGAACGACAGCGCGATGAACGCATTGGTGTCCTCGGAGATGTAGGCATTCGAAATGCCGAGCAGGATCGCGACCGCCACCACGAAGATGGCGAGCACGCGATACTCCCGACCGAGGAACGCCATCGCCCCCTCGGCGACCCAGGTTCCGATCTGTTTCATGCGGTCGGTTCCCTGATCCTGCCGGTTGACCCATGCCGCCCGCATGTAGGCGAAGATCAGGGCGATGATGGCCACCGCCGGTGTCAGATAGACGAAATACATCGGTTCCACGTTGTCCTCCTTCTCACGTAATAAAAGGGTCCGACCTCACGTCCGACGAAATGCCTCGATTCCGTCCCCGACGGTCGGGATGTTCGCCCCTCCTCGGCACCGTCGGATTGTACCGAAGTCGACCGTAAATGTGAACAGTTTCACACGGCGTTGTCGCGGCCGGCTCCTCGACGATCATGAGTTTTCGCAATCTCTGCTGGTTCGTTCGCCGGTGTCCCGACCAAACCCACACCGACCCGTGCTCTCTCAGGCCGTCGGACGTTGCGCCCGGATCCACCTGCGACGGTCGCGAGGTTCATCGAACAGCCCTGTTCGGGGTCGAGGAAACGGCCGCTTTTCGGCCGACGATTCAGTCCTATTCTCGACCGAATATC
>JASFPU010000476.1:0-3345 GCA_050115855.1 Holophagae bacterium | reverse complement strand
ACCGGTGGGGTTGACCCAGGCCTGCCCGTCGGGTTCGGCGATCACCGTGCCGTACCCCTTGGCGACGATCACAGCGCCGCTGCGCCGGGCGGCGTCGCGTGCCGCGGCGAGCCGATCCGCAACCACTGTCTCGGTATCGGTTCCGAGCAGGCGGGCGAGCTCGCCGGGGTGGGGGGTGAGCACCGGCGGGATCTCCCGGCCGGCGAGCCGTTCGGGCGCTCCGGTGAGCAGGTTGACCGCATCGGCGTCGAGCAGCAGGGGCCCCTGCCAGTGCTCGATCAACCAGTCGAGGGTCGCGGCGGCACCCGCCCCGGTGCCGAGCCCCGGTCCGGCCGCGATCGCGGTCACTCGGTCGACCAGCGCGTCGAGCCCGTCCGGTCCCGCGACGGAGCCGTCGTCCCCACACCGGAGCGGGTGCGACATCGCCTCGAGACAGGCGCCGTCGACCACGGGCACGACCGGTTCGGGCACGGCCATGGTGACCAGACCGGTTCCGACGACCACCGCGGCGCGCCCGGTCATCGCCACCGCGCCGCCGCGGCCGACCGAACCGGCGACCACCAGCAGATGACCGAAACGGCCCTTGTGGGCGTCCGGAGAGCGCTCGGGCAGCATGAGGGCGACGTCGTTGGCCTCGACGAGGCGCAGTGAGCAGCCGCCGTCGAGCGTCGCCGGCGGGATGCCGATGTCGACCACCGCGATCTCACCGCACCGCGTGCAGGCGGGCGGCAGAGCGTGACAGATTTTCAGCGCCGCGAAGGTCACGGTGAGGTCGGCCGGCAGGTGTGGCCCGGGGAGCTGCGCCGACGAGCCGTTGAGCCCGGTCGGCACGTCGACGGCGACCACAGGCACGCTCGAGGCGGCGATCATCTCGGCGACCTCAGCGAGACGCCCGCCGAGCGGTCGATCGATCCCGGTGCCGAGCATGGCGTCGACAACGAGGTCGGCCGGCCAGTCATCGAGCAACGACTCGACCACCGAAAGATCGTCGTCAGCGACGACTGCGGTCGGCACGCCGAACGCGGTAGCGAGCCGGTAGTTGGTCGCCGCGTCCGGGCTCAGGGCGTCGGGATCGCCGAGCAGACACAGCTCGACCTCGGCGCCGCCGTTGTGCAGGTGCCGCGCGGCCGCGAAGCCGTCGCCGCCGTTGTTACCCCGGCCGCAGACAACGAGGATGCGTCGTGCGTCGGGAAAGGTGTCGCGGATCGCCTCGACGACGCCGGTCGCGGCGTTCTCCATCAGCACCAGGCTCGGAACCCCGAGGTCCTCGATGGTGTGGCGGTCGGCCTCGCGCATGCCATCGTTGTCGAGAATCGGCAGCATGGTTCCTCCAGGCGGTCGGCTACGGCGCGGTCGCGCTCCAGGCTGAGACGTCTCCGGTCTCGAAGGCGTCGCGGAACAGCAATCCGGGCGGCACGTCCTCGAATCCGCGGAGCACGATGTCGTCGATGTGCCAGCCGTCCTCGGTGACCGCGAAATCGGTCTCGATACGGAACCGGATCCGTGCCTGGGCGGCGTGGTCGAGCGCCGGCAGCGGCAGCTCGACCCGCTCCCACGCGGCGGTTTGGGTGCCGTTGAACGAGGCTGCGGTCGTCCAGGTCGTCCCATTGTCGATCGACACCTCGACGTGGCCGTAGTCGTAGCCGGTTTCGAGTTCGTAGATGTGGGAGAACTCGAGCACGACGCCGGCGACGCCGGACAGACTCAGCGTCGCCGAGGTCAGCGAGTCGTTCCAGTCGTCACCGTAGTCGCCACCCGGGCTGTCGGTCCACGAGTGGCTCGGGCTCGCCGACGCCTCGGTCGTGATCGCCCACTGCCCCTCGGCCGTCCATCCGTCGGCGCCGCCCTCGACGTCGTCGCTCAGCACGACCTCGTACGGCTGCAGGGCGAAGTCGTGTGGTGTGACGACGCCCGGGGTCGCGGTCAGGCCCGGGGCGGTCTGGCTGCCGTAGCCGACCGCCGAAGCGGTCACGTCGTAGGTCCCGGCCGGCAGCATCAGGTCGAAGCTGCCGTCGGCCGGGTCGGTCTGGGTCGTGAAGATCCCGGTCGAGACGGTGGCGGCGAGCGGGGCACCGCCGTCGGCCGACGTCACGGTGCCGGCGACGTGCGCGGCCGACGCAGGATCGAGGATCCAGACGAAGAGCGCGCTGACCGCGCCCCAGCTGCCGGCGGCGTCCTGGGCGCGGAGGTACAGCGTGTGCCGTCCGTCCGTCATCGAGGTGGTGTCCAGGGTGGCCGCGACCGCCTCGATCGACGAGTCGAAGCTGCCGTCGACCGCGGTCATGGCGACGGGAGTGGCGCCGGCCTGCCACGGCGGTGCGTCGGCGAAGATCTCGGCGGCGGCGATCGCCTGGGTCGGCTCGACGCCGTTGCTGTTGTTGTACCGGGTGTCGTTCGCCGTCGCCACCACGGTGACCGGCTCGCCCGGCGCCACCACCGTCACCGACGCGGTCGGGCCGGTCAGGTCGGGGCCGGCCGCGGTGAGGTACGGCGTCCGGACCACCTTGGCGGCGTACAGGAGGGCCGCCGTGTTGTCGGGCAGGATCGTCGACTCGAAGCTGGAGCAGCTCTGAAAGAACGACGTTCCGAGCTCGAACAGGCAGGCCGCGACGCCGAGGTCCCCATACGCGAAGTCGACCGTGGTGCCATCGGTCGGGTACAGGCCGATCGCCTGGTCCGGCTCGTAGCCGTTGAAGAACGCGAGCTTGCGGCCCAACGTCTGGAGCGCGGTTCCGTTACCGGTCGGCGTGCCGGTGAAGCCCCACGGCCAGAGGGCGAGCTCACCGTACGAGTGGATGTCCATGTACATCCCGGTGGCATCGGCCGGTGCGGCGGCGCCGAGCGCGGGATCGCGCTGGTCCGGGAAGATCGACCGGGCGTAGCTCTGCACCGCCTGGACCTCGGGCTCGGTCGCCGGGGCGGGGCCGCGGTAGGTTTCCCAGCACGGGTCGCCGCTCGAACCGCCGCAGCAGTTCCACTGGAACTCGAAGTTGCGGTTGAGATCGGCGCCGCGGTCGCTCGACGTCGCGCCACAGTAGTTTTCGTTGGTGTTCTTGCGCCAGTAGTCGCCGGTTTCGGCGTGCTTACGGCCGTCCGGATTGGTGTGCAGCATGAGGTGGATCTCGTGCTCGTCGAGCAGCCAGGTGGCATCGGCGTCGATGCCGTAGTTCCCGACGAGGTACTCTGCGAAACGGGTCATCAGCTCGGCGGTGGCGTACTCCCGGGCGTGGATCGCGGAGGTGATGAAGAGCTTGGGCTTGCCGCCGCCGGCGCTCGGCGGCGTGCCGGCGACGAGCGAGTTGGTCAGCTTGAGCACCCGCATGTCGTAGCCGTCATCGCCGCCCG
>JASFPU010000475.1:0-3349 GCA_050115855.1 Holophagae bacterium | reverse complement strand
AGTACAGATCGATGTGGTCGACACCGAGCCTTTGGAGACTGGCGTCGCACGCCCGCTTGACATACTCGGGGCGCCCGGACAGCCCCTCGAAGCTGCCGTCCGCACCACGGATGATCGCGAACTTGGTGGCCAGCAGCACGTCGTCGCGGCGGTCTCGCAGAGCCCGGCCGATCAGCCGTTCGTTGTGCCCGCTGCCGTACATGTCGGCGGTGTCCCAAAAGGTCACCCCCCGGTCGATCGCGTGGTGCAGAACCGCGATCGAGCGCTCGTCTTCGGCCGCGCCGTAAAACTCGGACATCCCCATGCAGCCGAGACCGATGGCCGACACCTCGAGGCCGCTGGTGCCGAGAGTGCGGTACTTCACGTGTCACCTCCGTGGTTCTCCCGGCGCTGACTACGCGGCGCCGGGCGGTGTTCTTGAACGGTGGTCGTCTCTCGCCAGATCAACAGCGTCGGCACGGATTTCACTCCCGAGGCGGTGTGGCCCAACAGCTGGAAATCGCACGAGGCGAGGGAACCGACCTGAGGGTCGTCGATTGCAGGATCGTCCTGATTGATCGTCGGGCCATCACACACCACAGCCTGAGGACCTTCTGCGATCGCTGACACGAAACCGGCGGTCGACGCGATTTCGCGCCCGTTCTTGACACGCCGGCAACGCGGCCGATATCGTGTCCGTTGAATTGAGATAGATTCTCACCGCCCGATACCTGCGGCGACGGCGCGACTGACGACGGGGGCATGACCATGACGCACGATGACGAGAGACTGATGGAACGACTTCGGCGCGAAACCTCCGACCTGCACTCCCACGCGGAGTCGCGCACCTTGCAGCGGGCCATCGCCAAAGGCGAGGTGGAGCGTTCGAGCTTCATCGCCTACCTCGGCCAACTGTACGCGGTGCACAGCGCCCTCGAGAACGCCCTCGGCGAGGTGTCGGGCGCACACCCTGCGATCGGCGCCGTCGCGACGCCGGATCGCATGCGGCTGCCCGATCTCGCGTTCGACCTCGAGTTCTACGGGGTCGATCCGGACGCCGTCGTCACCGGCGACGCCGCGAGCCGCTTCGTGTCGCTGATCGAGTCGACCACGACATCGGACCCAGCCGCCCTTCTCGGCGCACTCTACGTGCTCGAGGGGAGCACCAACGGCGGTCGGTTCCTCGCCCAGGTGCTGCGCAAGAGCTGGAAACTCGACGGTGCGGGAGTCGCCTACCTCGACCCGTACGGCGATCGCCAGCCGGAGCACTGGGCGTCGTTCAAGCGCCGGATGAACCGGGCTACGTTCGACCCCGAGCTCGAGGAGGCGATCGTCAACATGGCGAGAAAGACCTTCGAGGCCATCGCCGATGTGTCTGACGAGGTCGCGACCGCCGGCTGACTGCCGGTCGGACGAGCTCGACGGCGCCGACGATCGGTACCCGCCGCGCATCGGGTCGTCTCGATCCGCCGGACATGACCGTTCTCCTCGGATTGCGGTACAGTCGTCCGGCAACGTCGAACGCGAGGCTGCGTTCGCCCTTCGGAGGGGAACTCGTGGACCAGGAGAGCACCGACACCCCCCGGCGTGATCCGGCCGATCTGATCGCGACCGCGATCGAGGCGGAGAAGAAGGCCGCCTGGTTCTATGGAACCATGGCCGAGATGACGTCGGACGCCTCGGTCCAGACCACCTTCAAGCGGCTGTCGAACGACGAGACCTGCCACGCTCGAACACTGACCGAGCTCTACGTCGAGCTGACCGGCCACGACGTCGAGCGGGCGCCGGCCGCCGCGGTCGAAGGTCAGCCGGATCCCTTCGATTTCCCATCCACCTCGCGGCGGGCGGCGCTTGAATTCGCGCTGAAGAACGAGATCAGGGCCGCCGAGCTCTACCAGTCGCAGGCGGCCGCCAGCGAGGAGCCGCGGCGCGCCGAGATCTACCGGCAGCTCGCCGAAACCGAGCTCGGCCACGCCGCCTTCCTCCGCCGCCAGCTTGGACGTCGTGATTCCTGAGCCACTCAGCCGGCGAACCCCGACCGCTGAAAACAATGCAACAATAAGAAGCACGACAACCGCACGGCGCATCTGGAGGCGTCGGTCGACACCGTTCCGACGGACCTGACCCGCCAGCTGTCCGCCGCTCTTGCATCCCGGCAGCGCTCACATGACCTGCGACGGCTCCGAGGAGGAGGCTTCATGCACCCGATCGACCTCTCGATCTTCCTGATCTACATGGTCGTCATGCTCGGTATCGGATTCTACTTCCTGCGCCGCAACGAGGGGGCCGACGACTTCTACGTCGGAGGCCGGGGCATGGGCAGCCTGCACGTCGGCATGTCAGTGGTCGCGACCGACGTCGGCGGCGGCTTCTCGATCGGCCTCGGCGGGCTCGGCTTCACGATGGGTCTGTCGGGCTCGTGGATGCTCTTCACGGGCCTGGTCGGGGCCTGGATGAGCGCGGTGCTGCTCATCCCCAAGGTCAAGCGCAACCCGGCCTTCGAATCGGCGCTGACCTTTCCCGACGTCTTCGAGCACTTCTACTCGCGGCCCGTGGCGCTGATCGCCGGGGTCATCTCAGCGATCGGCTACGTCGGGTTCACCAGCTCGCAGATCCTCGCCGGCGCCAAGCTCGCGAGCGGCTCGTTCGAGGGGCTCGGTCTGAACACCGCGCTGGTCATCATGGGCGCGATCGCTGTCGGCTACACCGTCATGGGCGGCCTCAAGGCGGTCATCTACACCGACACGGTTCAGTGGGCGATCCTGATCTTCGGCCTGATCTTCATCGGGCTTCCGGTCTCGTATCGCGCGGTCGGCGGCTGGCCGGCGGTGCGGTCGGTTCTCGCGCCCGAGATGCTCACCCTGACCAACCTGAGCTGGCAGGATCTGGTCAACTGGGGCGTGACGATCATCCCGATCTGGTTCGTCGCGATGACGCTGTTTCAGCGCATCTACGCGTGCCGCGACGAACGAACCGCCAAGCGCGCCTGGTTCGTCGCCGGACTGCTCGAGTGGCCCATCATGGCGATGATGGGCGTCACCCTCGGGCTGCTCGCGCGGGTCGCCGCCGACCAGGGGATGTTCGACTACCTCGGTCCGGCGAACATCTCGGCGACCGACCCCGAGACCGGGCTGCCGATGCTGCTTCGCACCGTGCTCCCGGTCGGGTTGATGGGCCTGATGATGTCAGCCTACTTCTCGGCCATCCTGTCGACCGCCGACAGCTGTCTCATGGCCTGCTCGGGCAACCTGGTCACCGACATCATCGGCCGCATCCGGCGCATCGACGTCGACAGCACGAACTTCCTCCGCATGTCACAGGCGGCGACCCTCGCGCTCGGCATCTTCGCCCTGCTGCTCGCTTCGTAGAT
>JASFPU010000474.1:0-3368 GCA_050115855.1 Holophagae bacterium | reverse complement strand
GTGGCAGTGGCAGTGGCTGTTGCAGTGGCAGTGGCAGTGGCAGTGGCAGTGGCAGTGGCAGTGGCAGTGGCAGTGGCAGTGGCAGTGGCAGTGGCAGTGGCAGTGAACAGTACCCGACCCGCATCGCGTGTCAACTCGGTCCCGATCCCGAGATGGCCGGAACCGGAACCGGAGCCGAATCCGGAACCGGAACTGGAACCGAGGCCGGAACCGGCATCGCACCCGGATCCGTTCGGGATCGGGACCGGGATCGGGATCGGGACCGGGATCGGGATCGGGATCGGGATCGGGATCGGGATCGGCGGAGGCTACACTGTCCGTCGTGCCGAACCTCGCGCTGATTCTGGTCGCCGTCTACGCCCTCGCGATCCTGGCGTTGGCCCGCAGCCGCTCGGCGGGTGGCGCCGCCGACTACCTGCTCGCCGGCCGCCGCCTGAGTCTGCCGGCCTTCGTCGCGACCCTGGTCACCACCTGGTACGGCGGCATTCTCGGCATCGGCGAGTACGCCTGGCGCTTCGGGGTCTCGACCTGGGTCGTGTTCGGCCTCCCCTACTACCTGGCGGCGCTGCTGTTCGCCATCTGGCTCGCGCCCCGGCTGCGCTCGACCGACGCGATGTCGATCCCCGACCTGCTGCGCGACGCCTACGGCGGGCGAGCCCGGACCGCCGGCGCCGCCGCGGTCTGGGCGCTGACGCTGCCGGTCGCCTACGTGCTCATGCTCGCAACCCTGCTGGTTCAGCTCACCGGGTGGCCGATGCCGGTCGCGGTGGCGGTCGGGGCCGGTTTTTCGGCGCTCTACGTCGGGATCTCCGGCTTCCGCTCGGTCGTACGCACCGACCTGCTCCAGCTGGTGCTCATGTACGCCGGGTTCGGGGTGCTGGTCGCCGCAGCGCTCGGCCACACCGGTGGGCTCGCCGGGCTGTGGGCATCGCTGCCGGCCGACCACCGAAGCTGGGACGGCGGCCGCGGCTGGCAGGCGGTGCTGGTGTGGTACCTCATCGCGCTCCAGACGATGGTCGAACCGGCCTTCTACCAACGGGTCTTTGCCGCCCGCACACCGGGCGTCGCCCGCGCCGGAGTCGTGGTCTCGGTGGGCCTGTGGGCGGTCTTCGACTTCATGACCGTCACCAGCGGCCTGGCAGCCCGGGTGCTGGTGCCCGAGCTCGACGACCCGGTCGCCGCCTACCCGGCCCTCGCCGAGCTGGTCCTGTCGCCCTGGCTCGCAGCGCTGTTCACCCTGGCTCTGTTCGCAACGGTCATGTCCACGCTCGACTCGTACCTGTTCCTGGCCGCCGCCACCGTCGGCCATGATCTGGCCCGGCAGGCACCCGACGACGTCGCCGAGCGCCGCCGCACCCGATGGGGCCTTGCCCTGTCCGGGGCGCTCGCCGCGGTCGGCGCGCTGCTCTTCGACTCGGTGGTTGCGGTCTGGCACCACGTCGGCTCGGTGGTGACCTCGGCCCTGCTCCTGCCGGTGGTCGCGGTGCATCTGCCGCCGCGCTGGCGCTACCGGTCCGCTGCCGCGACGACAGCGATGATCGGCGCTGCGACGGTCGCGGCGGGCTGGATCCTCGCCGCCGGCGACACCGGCTACCCGCTCGGCGTCGAGCCGATGTTCCCCGCGTTGGCGACCTCTGCCGCCGTCTGGTTGATCGACCGCACCGTCCGGCGCCGGGCCCATCGCCTACAATGAGGGCGTGCGGATCATCACAACACACCTCTCGGCCGACTTCGACGCGTTCGCTGCGGCGGTGTGCACGGTCCGCCTCTACCCCGACCACCACGTCCTTTTCCCGGGCTCCCAGGAGGCGGCGGTGCGCCGTTTTCTCGCCGACACCGGTTTCGCCTATCCGGAGCTCAAGCTCCGGCAGGCGCGGCGGCAGACGGTCGAGCACGCGGTCGTCGTCGACACCTCGATCCCGGCCCGCCTGGGGGAGGTCTGGGACCTGATCCAACGCGACGGGTGTGAGATCGATCTCATCGACCACCACGCCGAGGAGCGCGCCGACAGCATCGACGCCACCACCACCCTGTTCCGGCAGGTCGGGGCGACCTGCACGATCATCGCCGATCTGTACGCCGAGCGCGGCCTGGAACCGACCGAGGAGGAGTCGTCGCTGCTGCTGATGGGGATCTACGAGGACACCGGCGGGCTGTCCTACCGGGAGACCGCGCCCGACGACCTGCGCGTCGTGGCGCGGCTGCTCGAGCACGGCGGATCGCTGTCGTGGGTTCGCCGTTGGGTGCTCAAGGGGCTGCAGCCGGACCAGCTCGAGCTGCTCAACCGGATCGTCGACGCCGCGGAGGAGTTCACGATCAACAGCATCCCGGTCATGCTGGCGGTGCTCGAGGTCGACCGCTACCACGAGGAGGCGGCGTACGTCGTCCATCGCTGGGTCGAGACCTTCGAGCTGCCGGTCGGCATCGTGATGCTCGTCCGACCGCCGAACGTCAACATGATCCTGCGCGGGCGGGTGCAGGGCCTCCACCTGGGTCACGTCGCTCGCCGGTTCGGTGGCGGCGGCCACGCCACCGCCGCGTCGGCCCGCGTTGCCGACCGGATGCCGGTCGAGCTCCGCGAGGAGCTGCTCGCGGCCCTGACCGAGGAGCTTCCTCCGCCGGTCACGGCGATCGACGTCGCCAACCGGAAGATCTTCTCGCTCGACGGGGCCGATCCGGTCGGCGCTGCCAAGGACCGGATCAACCGACTCCGCCTCAACGCCATGCCGGTCACGGACGCCGACGGCGGGCTGGTCGGCATGGTGACCCGGCAGATTCTCGATCGGGCGCTGGCCCACGGAATGTCGAGCCGTCCCGTCCGATCCGTGATGCAGCCGGAGCTGCCGATCGCGCCGGCCACCGCGCGGCTCGACGAGCTGCGCGACCTGTTTCTGGAGCGCTCGTACCGATTCGTCGTCGTCGAACAGAACGGCCGGCCGGCCGGCATCGTCACCCGGATGGAGCTCTTCCGGCGGCTGTTCGAGCGCCAGCACGCAGCCGGCTCGCCGCTCGACAATCGAATGGCCGGCGCCCGCCCTGTCAGCCAGTCGATCTCCCGCCTGCTGAGGGACAGCTCGGCGACGTGGGTCCGGACGCTGCTCGGCACGGCGAAGGCGGTCGCCGACACCGTCGGCATCCCGGTCTACCTGGTCGGCGGCATGGTCCGCGATCTGTTGCTCGGCCGTCCGAACGAGGACGTCGATCTGGTCGTCGAGGGTTCAGGGATCGACTTCGCGCACGCACTGGCGGCCTACACCGGCGGCCGCTGCCACCCCCACCAACCGTTCCTCACCGCTGTCGTCACGCTGCCCGACGGTCACCGGGTCGACGTCGCGTCGGCGCGCACCGAGTTCTACCGGACCCCCGCG
>JASFPU010000473.1:0-3380 GCA_050115855.1 Holophagae bacterium | reverse complement strand
CTGGCCGGCGGGTGGCGGTGGTGCCGGGCTTCCGGGTCCTGCACCACCACGGCGCGAGCATCACCGCGGTGCCGGGCGCCGTGCCCGGTTTCCACCCGGCCAAGATGTGGGCCGACCTCGTGCGCTTCGTCGGCAAGCACGACGGGGCGCCGGCCGCGGCGCGCGCCGCGCGGGTGGTGCGGCTCGGCGCGCGGGTGCGGCTCCTCGGCCGTGCGTTCATCGGCCCCTTCGCCGGCGACCGGGCCGCTTGGCGGCGGGACACGGACGCGTACCGGTCTGGACTCGACGCGCTGCGGTAGCCGAGCCGTCGAGGCGCGTAGAGTGCAGCGGGACGGTAGCGCCGAGTCGCGGTCGCAGCGTTCAAAGCGGGGGACGGTGGGCTCAAGCCCACCCTACGAGTCTCGCGAACCTGGGGGCGCTGCCGAAAAGGAGCCGACACCGATGCGGAGGGTGCAGGTCGAGTCGGGACCGCAGCGCCGTAGGGTGGGCCTGGGCCCACCGTCCCGGTCGTTCAGGAATCGGTGGCCGACGAGCCCCGTTCGATCGCCCAACGGTACACCCGCACCAGGTGCTCGGAGACCGAGGTCGGGTCGTGGCGGTCGGCGAGAACCCGCCGGGCCGCGGCGGCGAGTGTCGGCCGGAGCGCGTCCTCGTCGCGCAGCCGCGCGAGCGCGTCGGCATAGGCGTCGGCGCTGCCCGCCACCAGCAGCTCGACACCGTCGGTCGCGTCGAGGGCGGCGGCGGTCGACGGATCGGCGACCACCGGAAGACCCCGCGCCCACGCCTCGAGCACCTTCATCGGCACGCCGGTCGGGTGGCGCGCGGGCACAACGGCGACCGCGCCGGGCGGAAACGCGTCGCGGCTGTCGGCCGGTGGGGCGTGCGGCACGATGCCGTCGAGAGAGGAGAGGTGACGGCCGCCGCCGAAGATGTGAAGCACCGCTGCGGGCAAGCGGCGCCGAACCACGGGCCACGCGATGCGGGCGAAACGTTCGACGGCGTCGCGGCTCGGTTTCCAGGTCGGGCTGGCGAGGGTCGTGACCACGGGATCGCCGTCGAGGTCGGCCTCGCCGGCGGGCAGCTCCGCCGCGAACGGTGCTGGGACGGCGTGCACCGAGGCGCCCGGGACGAGGTCGGACAGCGCGCGCCGATCCGACTCGGTCAGGGTCACGGTGGCGGTCGCCGACTCGATCGCGTCGGCCTCCCAGGCGGTCATCAGACGCGCCTCGCGGGCGACGGCGCTGCGCGCGATCGGGCCGCGGTGCCGGATCGCGAACGCCCACAGTGCCGCCTCGACGTTGTGGGCGCGGTGGACGATGGGCAGCCCGACGGCCCTGGCGGGTGCGGTCTGGGCCAGGGCGTGGAGCTGCTCGGCGTGCACCACATCGACGCCACCGCCCTCGATGACCTCCGCGACCCGGTGCTGGACCTCGGGTACGGTGTGGCGGACGACCGACATCGGCGTCGCGGTCAGCAGGCCGAGCATCGCGGCGACGTGCCGCGTCCGCGGCGTCGCCGCGACGAGGTGGGGGTCGCAGACCGGCGCGAGCGCGTCCGCGGCGCGGCGCCGTTGCTCGGCGACGCTGGACCACGGCGCGACCAGGACCACCGTGTGGCCAGCCGCGGCGAGCCCGCGGATGGTGTTGAGCAGGGCCACGGCGACTTGGTCGCGACGACCAACACTCGGAGCGGATGCATCTCTCCGATCTTAAGATCGAATTCTCAATTCTCAATTCTTAATTCTGAATAAACCGGCACGAAACGTACCGCCGAGCTCGCTGAAACCACGCAAGTAATTCAGAATTCAGAATTAAGAATTAAGAATTGAGAGCGAGGAGCTCAGAGCTCCGAGGGCGACTCGCCGCAGAGTGAGTACAATGCCGGCATGGCCTCTGACAACCGTGTGCTGTGGGTCGTGTTCGCGGTGCTCATCGCGCTGATCGCCGTGTGGTATGCGCTGTGGCGCGCCAAGGAGTCGCGCCGGCCGGTGCTCGACGGGGTACGGATCGTGACCGCGACCGCTGACGACCCGGTGTTCCGCACCGGGTCGCGCCGGGTGCCCCCGGACACGGAGGTCCGGATCGCCGCGGCGCTGCGCCTGCGTCGCGGTAGTGGCGACCCGACCTGGCTGGCGCCGGTCGACGAGCTGGTCGTCGACGGTACACCCGTCGAGCACGACAACCGGTCCGACTGGCCCGATGCCGATCGGCAGCTCCGGGTGTTCTGGTTCACCGTCGAAAACGCGTTTCTCGGCGGCGACCTGACCGCCGACAAGGTGCCCAAGCTGCTCGAACAACGGACCTTTCTGGCGCCGGAGATGGGCCGCGAGCTGCTCGCGAGTCGCGTCCCGGAGCAGCACAACGACGACCAGATCAGCCTCGGCGACGAGCTGGTTCCGGTGGCGGGCGGCACCGTCCGGCTCTACGTCCGGGTCGAGATCACGAACACCGGGGCGCCGGTTGCGCTGCAGTCGGTGGCGAGCCGAGGACCGGACGGGGTGAATGACCCCGATTTTCCGACGCTGCGCCTCGCCGCGACCTTCCCGGACCCCGTCGACGCCACCGTCGGCGAGCTCTTCCGACTGCCCGGGTTCGAGCCGACACCGACCGACGGCGGCTCGGCGGACGCGGTCACCGAGGCGGCGCGCGGCGTGCCGTTCTCTCAGCTCGTCGAGGACCGTTTCGTGGTGTCGTCGCGGACCTTCGCGTCGGTCGCGCTGACCGGACGGGTCGGCCTGGACCTCGACGCGCTCGACGACCTGGGCGCCATCGACCTCGCCGCCGCGGTGCCGACCCGGTCGAGGCGGCCGCTGCGCTGGGGCGACGACGTTCGCTCCGGTGACCTGATCGACGACCGCGGGCAGCTCATCGTCCTGCTCGCGGACGACGACGGTGACGGCGAGCTCGGCCGCGCCGATCGGGTTGCCACGTGCTGGCGGCGTCCTGCAGCGGTCACCACACTCGATCAGTCGATCCGCGAGGACGCGGCGACCGCGCGCCTGCTCCGACATGGCGGCTGACCCGCTGCTCGAGGTCGACGGCCTCACCGTCACGGTGCCCGACGGCGGTGGTGGCCGGCGGCCTGCGGTCGACAACGTGTCGTTCGCCGTCGCGCAGGGCGAGCGTGTCGGGCTGGTCGGTGAGTCGGGCTCGGGCAAGAGCCTGACGTTGCTCGGTGTGCTCGGCCTGGTCCCGGAGCCGGCGGAGATCGCGGCCGGGCGGGTCGCGGTGCACGGTGTTCCGGCGGCCGACGTGGCGCGCTTCCGCGGCGGAGCGGTCGGGCTGGTGCTTCAGGAGGCCGGGTCGGCGCTCAACCCGGTGTTCCGGATCGGCAGCCAGCTGGTCGAGACGGTGCGCGCCCACAGCGAGGCGAGCCGCGCC
>JASFPU010000472.1:0-3392 GCA_050115855.1 Holophagae bacterium | reverse complement strand
TCTGGCGCCAGACGTGGGGACCCAGGCGAGCATGGCCGCAGCCTTCGAAAACGACGGTTACCGAACCATCGTCGCCGATGTCGGACGCGGCGAAGTGTGATTCGGATGCGTCATCTGTCGCTCACCGTTTGAACGTTCAAACGTTTAAACGTTATAACGTTGCAACGTCTATGATCAGTCCTTCCACTCCGTGACGAAGATATTGGTCTCACCTTCCTTCGAGTTGTGGCGGTTGGAGCAGAAGACGAACTTCGTGCCGTCCGGCGACCACATGGGGAAGCCGTCGAAGCCCTCGGTGAAGGTGATGCGCTCGAGGTTCTCGCCGTAGAGGTCGACCATCCACAGGTCGAACTCGCGGCCGGTGGGGTCGCCGAAGTTCGACGAGAAGATGATCTTCTCGCCGGACGGGTGGAAGAAGGGCGCGAAGGCGGCGACGCCGAGATCGGTGACCTGGCGCTTGTTGGCGCCGTCGGCATCCATGACCCAGATCTCGAGCTTGGAGGGGCGGATGAGGCCGTCGGCGAGCAGCGCCTGGTAGTCGGCGATCTCGTCTGGGTCCTCCGGGTGGCGCGCGCGGTAGACGATCTTCGATCCGTCCGGCGAGTAGAACGGCCCGCCGTCGTAGCCGATCGAGTCGGTCAGCCGGCGCACGCCCGAGCCATCGGTGTTCATGGTGTAGATGTCGAGGTCGCCGTCTCGCATGGACGTGAAGACGATCTTGTCTCCATTTGGCGACACGGTGGCCTCGGCGTCGTACCCGGGCTCGTCGGTCAGGCGCTCGATCTCGCTGCCGTCGGCAAGGGCACGGAAGATGTCGTAGCCGGGATGGATCGGCCACACGTAGCCGCGGCTCATATCCGGCGGTTGCGGGCCGTCGGGGCTCGCGAGATGGGTGGACGCGTAGACGATCCAGTGGTCGCCGGGCAGGAAGTACGCGCAGGTCGTGCGGCCGGTGCCGGTGGACACCAGGCGCGTCTCGGCGGTGGCGAGATCCATGGTGAAGATCTGGTCGCAGCCGTAGGGCGGCCGGGTGGACTGGAAGATCAGTTGGTCCCCGTGAAAGCTGAAGTAGGCCTCCGCGTTCTCGCCGCCGTCGGTGAGCATGCGCAGAGGTCCGAAGTGGACCTCGTTGGGGTCGGGCTCGACGATCCGAGGGAGGCCGGAGTCGGTCTCTGCAGCGGGCGGTGCGGACGGCGTTTCGGGAACCTCTGGCGCCTGTTGGGCGCAGCCGAACGCGATCGCCGCGATAGGAATCATGGCCAGACGGTGAGTGAGATTGAGCTTCATCGGACCTCCGAATGGCGGGATGGTCTCACGGGAGCTGCGGCGTGACAAGCCTGTGACGGTGACCGGTTCCCGGTACACTGTGGGTGAACCACAGAGACACAAAGGGCACAGATCCGCAGAAGGTTTCGCCGACGCAACCACGAAGGCACCAAGACACGAAGAGATTCACGAAGTTTCTCGTTTTGTTTGGCCGCTTCATGATCGCAGAATCGTCTGCGATGGGAATGAAATCTCTTGGTGTTCGCTCTGTGCCCTCTGTGCCTCTGTGGTTGGTCGCCCGGGGGCGTGGGCAAGCCGTCCGGGCGCGGACGCGGTCAGGAAACCTCTCAGCCGCCCAGCGCCAGCAGCAGCGGCTGCTCGAGAGCGTCCTTGAGACGGGCCAGAAAGTGCGCGGCGTCGGCGCCGTCAACCAGGCGGTGGTCGTAGGAGAGGGAGAGTGGCAACATCAGCCGCGGCCGGAAGCTGCTGCCGTCCCATCGCGGCTCGGTGCGGCCCCGTGACACGCCGAGGATCGCCACTTCGGGCCAGTTGACGATCGGCGAGAAGCCGGTGCCGCCGATGCCGCCGAGGTTGGAGATCGAAAACGTGCCCCCCTGCATCTCGTCGGGCGTGAGCTTCTTGTCCCGCGCGCGCCGTGCGAGGTCGTCGAGCTCGACACCGAGCTCGGTGAGGTCCTTGCGGTCCGCGTCGCGGATCACCGGCACCAGGAGACCTCGCTCGGTGTCCACCGCGACGCCGATGTGAATGGAGTCGCGGTAGACGATCTCGTGGTTGGCCATGTCGACGGCGGCGTTGAGGGTTGGGTGGCGCTTGAGGGTCGAGGCCACGATCTTGACCAGGATGGCGGTCATGGTCAGCTTGCCGCCGGCCTGCTCGACCCGTCCCTTGTACGCCTGGCGAAAGGCCTCGAGGTCGGTGATGTCGGCCGACTCGTGGTTGGTGACCTGTGGCGCAGTGAGCCAGGCCCGGCTCAGGTTCTCGGCGGTGAGGCGACGCACCTTGGTCATGGGCTCGCGGCGCACCGGACCGAAGCGCGACAGGTCGGGCAGCTCGGCGGCCGCGAGCGGGACGCCGGCCTGGGATGGGCGTTCGCTGAGCAAGCGGTTGGCGTGGGCTTTGACGTCGTCGATGGAAATTCGACCCCCCGGCCCCGAACCCTTCACGGTCGTGAGGTCCACACCAACCTCGCGAGCGAAGCGTCGCACCGTCGGCGCGGCAGGGATCACGGCGAGATCCTTGCGAGGAGTGGCGTCATCAGCTGGAGTTCGAGGCGCGAGCCGTTCGTCGGCGGCCTCGGTTCTTCTCGCCGCCGCACCCCGGTCCTCATGCTCCTCTGCCCCTCCGCCCCTCTGCTCCTCTGCCCCTCCGCTGCTCGGCTCCTCGGCGGGCCCAGCGTCCTCTTCAGGCTGGCCTGAAGATGCAGCCTCGGCCGAAGGCCGGTCGCCCGGTTGCTCGTCGTCCTCGGGCTCCGGCGCGGGTTCAGACTCCGCCCCCGATGCTTCCCCCTCGTCGAGTGTGACGAGCGGGGCATTCTCTCCCAGGGTGTCGCCCTCGGAGACGTGCACCTCGGCGACCGTGCCCGCGGCAGTCGAGGGCACCTCCACCGAAGCCTTCTCGGTCTCCACCTCGATCAGGGGCTGGTCCTTCTCGATCCGGTCGCCGACCGAGACCAGGACTGCCACCACATCGACGCTGTCCACGCCTTCGCCGAGCTCGGGGAGGTTGATCGTGATCCCCATAACGCCTCCTCAGATCGTGACCGGGTTCGGCGCGTCCACGTCGAGGCCGAACTCGTCGATGGCAGTGCGCACGATGTCGCGATCAATTCGGCCCTCGCGGGCGAGCTCGCCGAGGGCCGCGACGACGATGTGCTCCGCGTCCACCTCGAAGAAGCGCCGCAGAGCCGATCGGCTCTCGGAGCGGCCGAACCCGTCGGTGCCGAGCGCCACCGGCGGTTTCGGGAACCAGCGGCAGATGGAGTTGGGCAGCGCCTTGACGTAGTCGGAGGCGATCACGTACACGCCATCGGTATCGGCCAGGCTGCTCCGAACCCAGGGAACGCGCGGCTCTGTGTCGGGGTGGAGGCGGTTCCAGCGGTCGCAGTC
>JASFPU010000471.1:0-3396 GCA_050115855.1 Holophagae bacterium | reverse complement strand
CGCCGTGGCGCTCCGATCCCGCTGTCGTGGCGCTCGGTTGACCGAGGGGGACGTGGTCTTCAGCGGAGCCCGAGAGGTCGCCGGAGTCCGGATCGTTCGGCCTCTCGACTCGGAGGCCCGGTTTCCAGCCGTGCCGCGCGTCGCCGAGGGCGATCGGGGGACCGTACCCAGGTTGGTGGTGGCGCCCCTCGTGACGGTCTCCGGCTGTCGACGCGCGGTCGAAACCGGTCGCGTCCGACTCGCCGCGCGCGGCTCCAGTGCACGCTCGACGGTGGAGTCGCCGTATCTCCGGACCCGCGTGGCCTGATCTTCCGGCCGGACGACCTTGACCTGCCGGCCATCGATGGTCGCCGATCGCTCGACGACCCGCGCGGTGGGCACCGGACGGCCGGTGTGACGTTCGACCTCGATCCGGTTGGGTGCGGCAACCGAGGCAACAACGGCCGTCCTTGCGACACCGCGCGTCGCGACTGTGTACGACACGGTGACATCGGCGAGGTTGTCCGATCCCATCTTCGACCATGGCACCCATGTGGCGTACCGGGCATCGCGCCAGCCGTCGGTATACCCAGTGCGGTAGCCGTCGTGCCATGCGGCGCCGCCACCTCTCCGGGCATGATTCCAGCCGTGCGGTGCGCAGGGATACCAGCCGACGTAGCCACCCGAGCGGACCCAGACGACGCTGCCCGGGTGGTAGGTGTATCCCGGCGACCAGACCCAGCCGAAGGAGGTCATCGCCCAGTTGCCGTAGTGGTGGGGCATCCAGCCCCAGGGCTCATAGGCGACCCAGGTCCAACCCATGGCGGTCCAGACCCATCGGCCGTAGCGGTAGGGGCGCCAGTCGGCGGCGACCCATGGGCGCCAGACCCGTCCGAGCCCGCTGACATACAGCCACTCGCCGTAGCCGTCGAGCGCGGTGTCGAAGCTCAGGTTCCAGCGTCCCGAGCTCCACGACGATCCCCACAGGCCCCAGCCCGAGCTGCCGAAGCCGACACTCACACCGTGGTTGGACACGGTCATGTTGAACCAGTCGGATGCGGCGGTCGGTCCGGTGGGGGCGATGAGAATGAGCGTCGTGATGATGGCGGCGGTCCGGAGTGCGGGGTGCATGGCGGCCTCCTTTCGGACCAGGGAAGAGCAACGGTCGTGCCAGGGGCTGTCGGTCGAACCCGGAAACCTTGAAATCATTGAATCCTGAGTGGGTCTGGCGGCAGCTTCGAGAAGGTGGATCGCGTCGAGAAACGTCCTCTCGAGTGGACAGGTTGATGCGGTCACGGGAATGGGCGCGCTGCCGGCGGACGTGCCACGTGTTGCATTGTCCGGTTCCGGGACATTTTCGTTGCGGGCGGGACACCCGCACCACAGTGGCGCTTCCACCGATCATTGCAACGTGTGGCAATCGTCGAGCCCAGGCGTCGTGAACCTTGGGCCCGCTCCGGTTCTGTAACCTCTCGTCGGGATCGGGATCGGGATCGGATTCGGATTCGGAGTCGGATCCGGCCCTGCAGCTACCCCTTCGCGTCGTCCCGCTCGTAGAGATACGCGCAGTCCTGGAGCACCGGATCGGATCCGGCTCGGCACACGGCGTACTGCGCGCCGGACCACATCGCCGCGCCGCCGGTCCGGCCCGCGGCGTCGACGGCGTAGAACTTGACGTCGAAGCTCGGCCGGCCCCGGGCGTCGAGCAGGTAGGGCAGCCGGGTCGCCCGGACCATCCGTTCGAGCGCCCCGAGGCAGGCGGCCTCGGGGTCCTTGCCGGCGCGCATGAACTCGACCACGGTGTGGGAGCCGGCGATCTGGATGACGGACTCGCCGCGTCCGGTCGAGCCCGCGGCGCCGACCTCGTTGTCGACGAACAGCCCGGCGCCGATCAGCGGCGAGTCGCCGACGCGGCCCGGGAGCTTGAAGAACAGCCCCGAGGTGGTCGTCGTGCCGCCGAGATCACCATGGCCGTCGCGCGCGCACAGGTTGATGGTCCCCGTCGGACGGATCGGGCCGTACTTCTCGATGAACCACGCGACGTCGGGATCGTCGGTCTGGCCGGGATGGGGCAGCCAGTCGTCGCGGTCGGACATGTTGGCCTTCCAGTACAGCCAGATCTTCCGGGCGCGCTCGGTGAGCAGCTCCTCGCGCTCGAAGCCGATGCTGTCGGCGAAGGTCGCCGCGCCGGCGCCGACCAGCAGCACGCGGGTCGTCCGGCGCATCACCTCGAGGGCGACCTGCGCAGGATGGCGATATCCCTCGAGCGCCGCCACGGCGCCGGCGCGCATCGTCGGACCGTCCATGCAGCAAGCGTCGAGCTGGACGACGCCGTCGGCGTTGGGCAGTCCGCCGTATCCCACCGTGACGTCGTCGGGGTCGTCCTCGACGACCGACACCCCGTCGACTGCTGCCTCGACCGCCGGAGCGCCGCCCTCCATTCGACGGACCGCCCGCCCGACCGCTTCGAGGCCGTTGGCCGACGCGACCGCCACCGGTAGATGCTCCGGCGATTGGGCGGGTCCGGATCGAGTGGCGAGGGCGGCTGCGGTCAGCGCTCCACCGACGACGAGCTCGCGGCGCGAGATGCCGGGTGAGTCGAGATCCGGGGCGATGTGGTCGGACTGTGGTTTGTCCATGACCTTCATCGTGCGCACCCCTGGGTGGCCTGTCAAGCGGCATCGAATTTGCTTCACTTTCGGGCGGGCCCGGATGGCACGAGTGAGCGGTGTGGTCTACCATGAGGACGCGAAGATCATGGAAACCGGGAGACCATCGACCTCGGACCGCGTCGTGCCATGATGATGGACGAGATGAATGTGGAGATCGAAGATGTCAACTACCAGCCGACGACGGATCCTCCTTTGCGCCGGATTGGCAGTCGCTGTCGGGGCCGTCGTGGTGACGTGTAGCCCGGGTGGCGGCCGGGCCGGGGCGACCGACGGACCGGACTGGAACGATCTCCGGGAGCGCATGGTCCGGCAGCAGATCGAGACCCGAGGCGTGAAGGACCCGGAGGTGCTGGCCGCGATGCGGTCGGTGCCCCGACACCGATTCGTGCCCGACGACTACCGGGAGGCGTCGTACCAGGACTCACCGCTGCCGATCGGCGAGGGGCAGACGATCTCACAGCCCTACATCGTCGCACTGATGTCAGAGTTGCTCGAGGTCGGACCGGGCGACAAGGTGCTCGAGATCGGAACCGGATCCGGCTACCAGGCGGCCGTGCTCGCCGCGATGGGAGCCGAGGTGTACACCGTGGAGATCCGCCAGAAGCTGTGCGAGCGCGCCGCGAAGATCCTGTCGGACCTTGGCTACGACTCGGCTCATGTCCGCTGCGGTGACGGCTACGGCGGCTGGCCGGAGGAAGCGCCGTTCTCGGGCATCATCGTCACCGCTGCACCGGACCGAATCCCC
>JASFPU010000470.1:0-3399 GCA_050115855.1 Holophagae bacterium | reverse complement strand
CTCGGTTCTGGGCTGTGACCGCCCTCTACTTGGTCTTGATCGGGGCCGGCGGACGCTCGGGCAGCTTCATGGGATTCGCTTCCATGCGCTGCAGTACCTCGGCGATGCCGCGCTCCAGCTGCGGATCGTGACCCTCGATGATGGAACGGGGGTCGTTCTCCACCTCGATGTCGGGCTCGACGCCGCGACCCTCCATGATCCACTCGCCGGTCGGCGAGTTGGAGCCGTTAAGCGGCACGAAGACCGTGCCACCGTCGATCAGGGTGCCGGTGCCCGAGATGCCGACCACACCACCCCACGTCCGCTTGCCGATCAACGGGCCGAGCCCAGCCTCGCGGAAGTAGTAGGGGAAGATGTCGCCGTCGGAGGCCGAGGTCTCGGAGATCAGGCACACCATGTGGCCGTGGAAGACCACCTGCGGGTAGGTGCCCGGCTGGTCGGAGAATGTGCCGAAGCGGGTTCCGAGGAGCGTGTTGTCGAGGCGTTCGAGGATGATCTGCGACACGTTGCCGCCGCCGTTGGAGCGGACGTCGACGATCAGGCCCTCCTTGCGGATCTGCGGGTAGAACCACTTGATGAACTCGGCGATGCCGTCGCCGCCCATGTCGGGGATGTGCATGTAGCCGACGCGGCCGCCGGTGGCCTCGTCCACGTACGCCATGTTGTCGAGGACCCAGTCGAGGTAACGCAGGCTGGCCTCGGAGTAGATCGGGTCATAGGTGATCTCGCGCGAGCCGTCCAGCTCTGGCGAGTCGTTGACCGTCAAGGTGACCGGATCGGTGACGTGCTGCAGCAGGCGGTAGGGGTTGTCGCCGGTCGTGAGGTCCTGGCCGTTGATGGCCAGCACATAGAGGCCCGGCGACGCGTCAATCCCGACCTCGGTGAGCGGTGAGCGGTACTTGGGTTCCTGGTTGTGGCCGCGATAGATCTCTGCGATTCGATAACGGCCCGACTCGGCGTCGGCCTCGAAGCGGGCGCCGGGCAGGGCGACTCGCGGCCGCGGCGGGATCTCGTAGTCGCCGCCCTGGATGTAGGCGTGGCCCACGCTGAGCTCGGCGATCATCTCGCTGATCACGTAGGTGAGGTCGGAACGGTGGGCCACGTAGGGCACCAGCTGCCGGTACTGCTCGCCGATGGCCTGCCAGTCGTAGCCGTGCATGTTGTCGACGTAGAAGAAGTCGCGGTAGCGGCGCCACACCTCGTCGAAGATCTGCGCCCACTCCTCGGCGGGCACGCGGTCGACCATCATGTCCGACGTGCTGACATTCTTCGGGTCGCTCGCCTTCGGCTTGGCGTCGTAGAGCAGATAGCTGGAGTTTTGCTGCACCAGCACCTTGCTGCCGTCGGCGGACACGGCATAGCCGTCGAGGCCCTCGGTGAGCGTCGAGTCCTCGCGCTCTTTCATGTCGAAGATGTGGAGAGCGGGCTTGTCAGGGCTTCGGCGGCCGTAGAACGGCGCGCCGCGATCGCTGTACAGCAGGTGTCCTTCGACCGCTACCAGGCCGCCGTAGTTGGAGGCCTCCACCGGCACCCGCACGGCGCGCTCGGCCAGGCCGTCAAAGTCGATCTTCAGGTACTCCTTGGCCTTCGCCTTCTTCTGCTCGTCGTCGTCTTTCGCGCCCTTGTCCTTCGTCTTCGCGTCCGCATCTCGTGTGTCATCGGATTCCTCATCGCCGTCGAGGGTCACCTCGTCGCTTTCCGGCGCGAAGGGATCCTTCACGTCCTCGCGCAGCGCCAGGGCGAAGATGCCGGTCATGCGGTTGCCGGCGATGTTCCACTCGAGGAGGCTGATCTGGGGCGCGTACTCCCGCTCGGAGAGATAGAAGAGGTAGTTGCCCTCCGGATCCCAGGACGGACCGTACTCGTTGGTCATGCCACCGGTAATGCGGCGGGTGGTCCCGTCGGCGACGCTCCAGATGTACAGCGAGTCCAGGTTGTTCTCACCGGCCATCGAAAACGCCAAATGCCCGCCGTTGGGCGACCAGGCGTAGTCGAAGATGCGGCCGCGCGGATCGTCTGCAATCTCCTGGACGCTGCGGCTGTCGACGGCCACGACGTACAGCTTGCCGTTCTTGTCGGAAAGAGCCAGCCGCTTGCCGTCCGGCGCCCACTCGGGGGCATAGAGCATGGCGCGGAAGCTGTCGGTGAGCTGCTCGGGCTCGCCGGAGCCGTCCTGGGCCACCAGGTAGACCTGCTCCTCGCCGCTCGCATCGGAGATGAAGGCGATCTTCGCGCCGTCGGGCGACCAGCGGGCATGCTTGTCGTGCGCGCCCGAGGAACGGGTCAGGTTGCGGGTCGGGCCCTTTTCAATCGGCACGGTGAAGATGTCGCCGCGGGCCACGAACAGGGCCCGCTCGCCCTTGGGGCTGAGCTCGAAGTCCTCGATGTTGTCGTACGCCGGGTAGCGGGACGGCCGGCTGGCGAGCCCGTCGTCCGGGACCCGGATGGAGATCTTGGTGTCGGTGTCCGAGGCGGTGTCGTAGACGTGAAGCTCGCCTGCCAGCTGGTAGACGATGCGCGATCTGTTGTCGGAGCTCGGCCAGCGGACGTCCCAGGTGGTCGAGTCGGTGATCTGCCGGACGTCGCCGCCGGCGGCCGCGCGGGCGTACAGGTTGAGCGTCCCGTCGCGGTCCGAGGCGAAGTAGATGGTGTCGCCGATCCACATGGGGTCGCGCTCGGTACGCACGCTGGGCGCCACCTCCTCGGTCTCGGCGGTGTCGAGGTCGAAGATCAGCAGGTCCTGGGCCCAGCCGCCCTGATACCGCTTCCAGGTCCGGAAGTCGCGGAACAGCGGCGAGTACACCATCTTGCTGCCGTCGGGCGAGAAGTCGCCTGCGCCGGAGGTGGGCATGGGAAGCTTGACCGGCAGGCCGCCGTCCACGTCGATGGTGTACAGGGCGGTCTGGACCTCGACGCCGTCGGTGTCGCGAAGGCCGCGGAAGAGCACGGCCGATCCGTCGGGGGTCCAGCCGTAGACCTGGTGGTCGTAGCCCCAGCGGGGCGGCAGCGGGCCGACCGCCGGGTAGTAGGTGAGCTGCTTCGGTGCGCCGCCCTCGGCCGGCATGACGTACACCTGCTCGTCGCCGTCGTACTGGCCGGTGAAGGCGATCCAGTTGCCGTCAGGCGAGAACTTGGGGAACAGCTCCTGACCGGGGTGAGCGGTCAGGCGGACGGCAACTCCACCGTCGGCGGGTGCCTTCCACAGGTCGCCGCCATAGCAGAAGACCACCTGCTCGCCGTGGATGTCGGGAAAGCGCAGCAGCTTGGTCTGGGCGGCTGCGGGAAGCGCGCCCAGCGCCACAATCAAGGTCACGATCGTCAGGACGAAACTCTTGGTACGAATCACTCGAGCCTCCTTTGGGACAATGGTTTCAGTCGTCTTCTTCGGCGTCCGTCAGC
>JASFPU010000469.1:0-3403 GCA_050115855.1 Holophagae bacterium | reverse complement strand
GGCGACCCGGACCGGTGGTGGCGTGGCGCGCCGACATCGACGCGCTGCCCATCGACGAGGCGGTGGACGTGCCGTGGAGGTCACAGAACCCCGGCGTCATGCACGCCTGCGGCCACGACGTCCACCTGACGGTCGCGCTCGGCGTCGCGGAGCTGCTGCGCGGAATGCGCGACGAGCTTCCCGGGACCGTCCTCTTCATCTTCCAGCCGGCCGAGGAGGGGGCGCCTCCGGGAGAGGAAGGCGGCGCCTCGTTGATGCTGGCCGAGGGGGTGTTCGACGATCCGCATCCCGACGCCATCTTCGGCATGCACGTCATGCCGAATCGCGAGGTCGGCACCGTCGCCTGGGGCAGCGGACCGTTCATGGCGTCGGCCGATCGGTTCACGATCACCGTGACCGGCCGCATGACGCACGGCTCGGCGCCACAGGACGGCGTCGACGCGATCTGGGTCGGGTCGCAGATCGTCGACGCGCTGCAAGGGATCGTGTCGCGTGAGATCGACTCGCGGCGGCCGGTGGTGCTGTCGGTCGGCACCTTCGATGCCGGCAACCGGTTCAACATCATCGCCGGCTCGGCCGAGCTCACCGGCACCGTGCGCACGCTCGACAGCGAGGCCCAGGACCACGTCGAGTCGGCCATGCGGCGCGTCGTCGCGGGTGTCTGTACGGCCCACCGCGCCACCTGCGAGGTGGTCTACGAGCGGGTCACGCCGATGGTGGTCAACGACCCGGAACTGACCCGGAAGGCGGTCGGCATTCTGGACGCGGTGCTCGGCGACGACGCGTTGCTCGAGATCGAGCCGATCATGGCGGCCGAGGACTTCTCCGAGTTCGCGCGAGTGGTTCCCGGGTTCTACTTTCACCTCGGGGTCGGCAACACGGCCGAGGGCTGGACCAGCTACGTCCACACGCCGACGTTCCGGCCCGACGAGAACGCCATCCGTGTCGGCGTCCGCGCCGCCGCGGCAGTGCTGGTCGGCACCCTCGAGGGGAACTGACCGCTACTCGTCCGCGATGTCGGGTCCGGTGTCGTCGGCACCGAGCACCCGAATCGCGAGCGGGCTCACACTGTCGAGGTGGACGTCGCGCTGTGGGAAGGCGATCGTGATGCCCGCGTCGCGGAACCGCTCGTCGAGCCGGTACCTCAGATCCGACAGCACCCTCTTCTGATCCATCGGCCGGTTCATGACGATCCAGAACAGCGCCCGGAAGACCAGCGCGCTGTCGCCGAAGTCCTCGAACAGGACGACCGGCTCGGGCGGGCTCACCGTCTTGTCGTGCTGCCGGACGACCTCGAGCATGATCTCCTCGACCCGTCGGGTCGGCGAACCGTAGGCGACGCCGACCAGCAGCGAGATCCGGACCAGGTTGTCGCTGTGGGTCCAGTTGACCACGTTGGATTCGAGGAAGGCGCTGTTCGGCACGATGATGTGGAAGTTGTCGAAGGTCCGGATCGATGTGCTCCGTGCGCCGATGGTCTCGACCTGGCCGAAGGTGCCGCCGACCTCGATGAGATCGCCGACCTTGATCGGTCGTTCGGCGAGCAGGATCAGGCCGCTGATGAAATTGTTGAGGATGTTCTGGCTGCCGAAGCCGATGCCGATGGCGAGCGCACCGCCGGCGAGCGTGAACACGGTGAGCGGGATCTCGGCGACCCACAGCGCGAACACCACGAGACAGCCGAGCACGACGTAGAAGCCGAGCGTCGCGAACGCCTCTGCGGCGCCGGTCTCGAGCCCGACCCGTCCGAGCACGCGGCGTGCGAAACGGCGCATCGCGACCTTGGCGATCGGCACGCCCACCGCCAGCACCACGAGCGCGATCAGAACCTTGCCGACGGTCAGCGGCCGGCCGTCGATCGAGGTCAGCTGATAGCTCCACACCGCCGCGATGTCGGTCAGCAGCTGCTTCAGGTAGTCCAGGGGGCTCTGGTCCGGCAGCCAGCTCGTGGACGTCGTCACAGCCAGCCCTTCCGTCGGAAGTATGCCAACAAGCCGACCGCGACCAGGAGCATCACCGCCAACGCCGCAGGGTAACCCCAGTACCAGCCGAGCTCCGGCATGTTCCAGGGGCTCACCGACGGGTCGAAGTTCATGCCGTACAGACCGGCGATGAAGGACAGCGGAATGAAGATGGTGGCGATGATGGTCAGCACCTTCATGATCTCGTTCATCCGGTTCGACACGCTCGACAGGTAGAGGTCCATCAGGGACGAGACCATCTCGCGCAGGGTCTCGACGATATCGGCCGCCATGGTGACGTGGTCGACCACGTCGCGCAGGTAGAGCCGGGTTTCGTCGCTGAAGAGCTCGTGCTCCGACCGGTACAGGCTGCTGATCATGTCACGCAGGGGCCACACCGACTTACGGATCACGAGCAGCTCCCGCCGAAGCTCGTGCAGCGAGGTGACGTGGTCCGGCGACGGGTCATCGAGCAGCAGGTCCTCGATGGTTTCGATCCGGTCGCCGATCTCCTCGAGCACCGGGAAGAGGTGGTCGACCACTGTGTCGATGAGGGCGTAGGCGAGATAACCGGTGCCACCGCCGCGGATACGTGGTTTACCGCTGCGCAGCCGGACCCGGATCGGATCGAAGAGATCGCTGCGCTGCTCGCGGACCGACAGCAGGACGTGCGGTTGCACGATGAGGCTGATCTGCTCCTTGCAGAGAGCGTCGTCGTCGTCGGGATCGGTGAAGAACCGATCGAGGACGACGAACAGCGCGGTGTCGAAGTCCTCGCTCTTGCTCCGCTGACCGACGTTGACGACGTCCTCCAGTGCCAGCGGGTGAATGTCGAGCCGCTGGCCGAGCGCGGTGATGATGTCGATGTCGTGGCCCTCGACGTCCAACCACTGGGTCAGCTCTGGGGTTGCGACGGGTAGCTCATCGGGTCGGTCGAGCTCGTCCTCGACGAGAGTGTCGGGGTTGTACTCGGCGTAGCGGGCGCGCACCGGCTCGGCCGGCGTCGTCGCCGGGACCAGGGTGCCCGGTGCGGTGCCCGGAGCGTGCCGGCGCCAGAACAGCTGCATCTCCGCCTCCATCGCCTTCGATCAGTCAACGACCATCCGACGCGACACCGAACCGGGCGGCGGTCGTGGTCAAGCTCCCGATCGGCAAGTTCCCGGTGATTGTAGCGGACCGAGGCGTCGGCCGACCGGTCGAAGAGGGTCGCGTGTCGGCCGAAAATGATCGGGATGAGGAATGAAATCACCGCCTTCTCGCGGCCGTCCTCGCCACCCTTCGATGCCGCCTGACCAACTCCCGGCTTGGATCCGAGGTCGCAACACTTGCGTCTTCGCGAAATTCGCCCGATATTGAGGTGCATACATGCATCGATCGACGTGCGATCAGGAGGTGTGGCATGCGTGCAGCGCGAATGGCGGCGTTTCTGGTCATTGGTCTCG
>JASFPU010000468.1:0-3415 GCA_050115855.1 Holophagae bacterium | reverse complement strand
ACATCGTGCAGACGAACCGGCCAGCAGGAAGGCCGCCGGCGCTCGGGCAGCGTGGTCTGTGTTGTCCCGGCGTCCTTCGCACGACCACGCTGCCCGTGCGACGCTGTCCCGCTGCCGCCGACAAGTGGCAGCGGGACAGAAGGCCGATGTTCGAGGTCTGCCGCAGGGAACATCGCGTCACCTCGTCGGGATCGGGATCGGGATCGGACGCGGACGCGGACGCCGACGCGGACACGGGAGGAGTACAGTACCCGCCCATGAAGCACCACATTTTCGTCATCGTGCTCGCAATCTTCACAGCCGTCACCACCGTGGCGGCAACCGATATCCCGGACGAGTTGCTCACCGTCGCAGAGAAAAGCGACTTCCGGGCCACCTCGACGTACGCCGAGACCATGGACCTCCTCCGGCGCATCGAGTCCCGCGCGCCCGACGTCATCCGGGTGACCTCGTTCGGACGGAGCGCCGAGGGCCGCGAGCTGCCGCTCGTGATCGTGTCGTCCGACGGCGCGTTCACCCCGGCGGCGGCGCGCGCCACCGGCAAGCCGGTCCTGCTGCTGCAAAGCGGTATCCACGCGGGAGAGATCGCCGGCAAGGAGGCGTCGCTGATGCTGCTGCGCGACATCGCGCTCGGCCGAAGATCCGATCTCGCCGACCAAGCGGTCATTCTGTTCGCGCCGATCTACAACGTCGACGGGCACGAGCGCATCTCGCCCTACAACCGCCCGAACCAGGACGGCCCGGTGGCGGGCATGGGCTTCCGCACGACGACAGCCGGGTTCAATCTCAACCGCGACTTCCTTCGCCTCGCCAGCCCCGAAGCCCGCGCCATGGCCCGGCTGGTGCACGACTGGCGGCCCCACCTGCACGTCGACAACCACGTCACCAACGGCTCCGATCACGCCTGGGTGCTGACCTGGATGGTCGCCGAGGCGCCCCGCCTCGACCCGGCGGTCGACGCCTGGGTCGGCGGTCATCTGCCGAAGGTGCTCGCCGCGACGGCCGAGGCCGGCCACCCCAACGGGCCCTACCTCGCCTTCGTCGACTGGGACGACCCGACGTCGGGCATCGACTGGGCTGACATCCAGCTGCCCCGGTACTCGACCGGCTACTTCCCGTTGCTCAACCGGCCGTCGATTCTGATCGAGATGCACGCCCACAAGCCGTTCCGCGACCGAGTGCTCGCCAACCGCGACTTCATGGCCGCGCTGATCCGGGAGGTCGGCGCAGCCGGTGCCGCGCTGGTCCGCGCCGTCGACGCCGCCGAGAGCCGGACGGTGGCGCGCGGTGCGCGGGACGCCGAGCCGTCCTCGGTCGTGGTTCGCTGGAAGAGCACGGACGATGTCGACACGGTCGACTGGCCGGCGTATCGAACGACCACCGAGCCGTCGATCGTGACCGGCCGCCCGCGCACCGTGTATCACACCGGAGATATCGCTCCTGTGGAGATCTCGTGGCGGCACACGGTGGCGCCCGACGTCGCCGTCGCGCGGCCCCGCGGCTACCTGATCCACGCCGGGTGGCCGCAGCTCGAGGCCGCCGTCGGGGGCCACGGGTTGGTCGCGTTCCGACTGACCGAACCGGTCGAGCTCACGGTCGAGACCATCCGCCTCGCTGATCCGGTGTTCGCCAGCTCGTCCTTTCAGGGCACGGTCATGGTCGAGGACGTCGCCGTCACCCGCCAGGTCGAACGGCGTTCGATCCCCGCCGGCAGCCTGTGGATTCCGGCCGATCAGCCGGACTTCGCGATCGCGGTCCAGCTGTTCGAGCCCGAAGCGCCGGACTCGCTCGTCCACTGGGGCGACCTGAGCTCGATCTTCGAGATGAAAACCTACATCGGCTCCGAGCGGTTGGAGGAGGTCGCAGTCGAGATGCTCCGGGACGCCGACGTCCGGGCGGCGTGGCAGACCGCGCTCGGCGACGCCGACTTCGCCGCCGATCGGCGAGCCCGGTACCTCTGGTGGTACCGCCGGACACCCTACTGGGACGAGCGCGTCGGGCTGATGCCGGTGTACCGCGTCATGGCGCCGCCGCTGCCACGCGGTGAGCCGTGGCCGGCGCGGTGAACCGTCCGCCTGTCGATCCGACGGCGGCCTGGCGACCGCTCGGCGCCGCACTGCTCGACTTCCACCGTGGCGACACCGAGGCCGTGCTGATCGTCTCCAGCGACCTGTGGGAGGACGAGCCGACGCCGGTCGAGGCGTTCTACCGGCCGAGCACGGCTGAGCTGCCGGCGCTCGAACGGACGGCCCTCGGCCTGTGTCGCGGCCGGGTGCTCGACCTCGGCGCCGGCGCCGGCCGTCACGCCCTCGACCTCCACGCTCTCGGCCACGAGGTGGTCGCCGTCGATCCGCTGCCCGAGGCGGTAGCGATCATGCGCGAACGGGGCGTCGAAGATGCGCGTCTCGGCGACCTGGACTCGGTTCGGGGCGAACGGTTCGACACGATCGTGATGCTCATGCACGGCATCGGGATCGCCGGTGACCTGCACGGCCTCGGACGGCTACTCGAACGCCTCCCCGAGCTCCTCGCGCCGGGCGGCCGATTGGTCTGCGACTCGGCCGACCTGTCCTCGGTGCTCCGCGACGAGGCCCCCGACCTCCTGCTCGAGCTCGAGCGTCCGGACCGCTACGTCGGCGAGGTCGAGTTTCGGCTGCGCTACGGCGGTGTCGAGGGCGAGCCCTATCCATGGCTGTTCCTCGAGCCGTCGACGTTGGCATACCTCGGCGGCGCCGCGGGATTCCGGGTCGAGATTGCCGACCACGGCGAACGCGGTTCCTATCTCGCGCTCCTCGAGTTGGTGGCAAGCTGAGTTTTTACAATACCTTGAACGCCACTCCGGGAGATGATGGTAGGCTGTGTCGGTGCCGTCTCACCGCACCGGCAGCGGCACGGAAACGGAAGTGACACCATGCGACGACACCGTCCTCTTTCGATCCTGCTCGGCCTCGCGCTGGCCGCCGCTCCGTGTCTCGGGCAGGACAACGACGCCGCCGAAACCCACGCATCAGAGCGCGCCCTCAATCCCGTGGTTCTCACGGTCAACGGCGATCCGATCCACGCGTTCGAGATCAGCATGATCATGCAGACGGTCCAGACGCAGCTCGACCAGCGGGGCGAGGAGGTCGACACCCACGAGCTCGCTCAGATGGCGACCCAGCGTGCCATCGAGCAGAAGCTGCTGGTCCAGGAGGCCCGTCGGTTCGGCATCGAACCGGACGAGCTGGACGTCGCCCGGGCGGCACGCGCCACCGAGGAACGGGCCGGCGGAAGGGCGGTGCTCGAAGCCAAGCTCAAGTCGACGGGATCGAGCTACGAAGAGTTCCTCGATGTCGTCCGTGAGCTCGAGATGATGCAGCTCTTCGTCAACCGTCAGATCGTGCCCAACGTCGAGGTGACCGACGACGAGATCAGC
>JASFPU010000467.1:0-3420 GCA_050115855.1 Holophagae bacterium | reverse complement strand
CGATGAGCGACAACGTGTCCGCCGAGTTCCCCGACGTCGAGTTCGTGCGGTCGCAGACGCTGTGTCCGCACATGAAGAAGATCACCCTCGAGGGGGTTCGGGACTCGTTGCTGCACCGTCGGTACGAGGTCGAGGTCGAGCCCGTGATCGCAGCGCGCGCGCTGCGGTCCGTCGAGCGCATGCTCGGGGTCGGCCGAGGTTCGGGCGGGTGACGTCGGCCGGCAGCCGGCTGCCGGACGACATCCGCTCGGCGGATGTGGTCGTCATCGGCAGCGGCATCGCGGCCCTCATGGCGGCGCACCACGCCTCCCACCGCGACGTGCTGCTGCTGTGCAAGTCGGAGTTCGGCGCCGGCGGCGCCAGCCCGTACGCTCAAGGTGGCATCGCGGCCGCGGTCGGGTCCGGAGACTCGCCGATGATCCACGCCCGGGACACCATGGAGGCCGGCGCCGGGCTGTGTTCGGAGGAGGTCGTCCGAGCGGTCACTCGCGAGGGACCCGAGATCGTCGACGAGCTCCTCGAGCTCGGTGCTCGATTCGATCGGTCCCCCGACGGCCGGCTGGACCTCGGCCGCGAGGGGGCGCACGATCGGCCGCGAGTCGTCCACGCCAGAGGCGACGCGTCGGGCGCCGAGGTGGTCAGGGCGCTGCGCTCGGTGGTCGAGCAGGAGGAGCGGGTCACGATCCACGAGCGGCAGATCGTGCTCGAGCTGGTCGTGCACCGGGGCAGGGTGGTGGGCGTCATCTGCGCCGGTCCGGACGGCCAGCTGGCTCTGATCGCGGCCAACGCGGTGGTGCTCGCCAGCGGCGGCATCGGACGGCTGTACTCGGCGACGACGAACCCGAATGACACCACCGGGGACGGGCTGGCGATGGCCGCCCGCGCCGGGGCGTCGCTGGCCGGCCTCGAGTTCGTCCAGTTCCACCCGACGGCGCTCGACGTCAGCGCCGACACCAACCCCCTGCTGACCGAGGCGCTGCGCGGCGAGGGCGCGCTGCTGGTCAACGGCGCCGGCCAGCGGATCATGGAGGGAGTGCATCCGCAGCTCGAGCTCGCTCCGCGCGACATCGTCGCTCGGGCGATCTGGAACCAGCTGCAGATCGGTCAGCGGGTTCTGCTCGACGCGACGCACCTGGGCGATGGTCTGGGCGATCGGTTCCCGTCGGTGCTGGAGCTGTGCCTCGCGAACGACCTCGATCCACGACGTTGCCCGATGCCCGTCACGCCGGCCGCGCACTACCACATGGGCGGCGTGGTGGTGGGTCTCGACGGTCGCACCACGCTGCGCGGCCTCTGGGCGTGCGGTGAGGTCAGCTGGACCGGTCTGCACGGCGCCAATCGATTGGCCAGCAACTCGCTGCTCGAAGCCCTCGTCTACGGCCGGCGGGTCGGCCGGGCGGTGGCCCACGAGTCGCGCGACCACGATGCCCTCGACCGGGCGATGCGGGTGGTGTCGGGCTCACCGCCGCGGGTCGCCGCCGAGCCCTGGCGGTCACCCGACGACCGCGTGGTCTCCGAGCTGCGGCAGGTGATGTGGCGCGACGTCGGTCTGGTCCGATCCGCGGCCGGACTGCGCCGTGCCCAGCTCGACCTCGACCGGCTGGAGCGCGCGGCGGCACCGGGCCTCGGAGAGGTCGCCAACATGCTCGTGGTCGGGCGCCTGGTCACCAACGCGGCGGCCCTGCGGACCGAGAGCCGGGGCGCCCACTTCCGGCGTGACTTTCCGCAGCCATGCCGGCTCTGGAACCAGGATCTCTTCTTTGACGGAATGCAGCCGCTGCCGCCGCGGCCGCCGTCCGATCGAAGTCCCCGGCCGACCTCTGCGCGGCCGTGACCGGTGCCGGTGAAAGGAACAACAGATCATGGCACGACCCATCCTTCCTGAGCTCCACCAGCTGCTCTTCGAGGACCTGCTCCGCCACGCCCTGCTCGAGGATCTCGGGCGCGCGGGCGACGTCACCACCGACGCCGTGGTCGAGCACGACCGCACGGCGAGCGCGAGGATCATCGCGCGCGAGCCGTGCCGGGTGTCGGGCGGGCCGGTGGCGGCCATGGCCTTCCACCTGCTCGACCCCAGCGCGAAGGTGCGGCAGATCGTCGCGGACTGTGGTGACGCCGACGCCGGCGACGTACTGCTCGAGGTCCGGGGTCGCGCGCGGTCGCTGCTCAGCGCCGAACGCACCGCGATCAACCTGCTCGCCCGTCTGTGCGGTATCGCGACGCTGACCCGCAGTTTCGTGCGGGAGGTCCGCGGTCACCGGGCGCGGGTCATCTGCACCCGGAAGACCACGCCCGGGCTCCGCGCTCTGGAGAAGTACGCGGTGCGGTGCGGCGGCGGCTCGAACCACCGGTTCGGCCTCGACGACTCGGTGATCATCAAGGACAACCACATCGCCCTCGCCGGCGGCGTCCAGCCGGCGGTCGAGCGGGTGCGTGCGGCGATCGGTCACACCGTCAAGGTCGAGCTCGAGGTCGACACCCTGGACCAGCTCGCCGAGGGCCTCGAGGTCGGTGTCGACGTCGTCATGCTCGACAACATGACGGTGGAGCAGCTGTGTCAGGCGATCGAGATGGCCGACGGGCGGACCGTGATCGAGGCATCGGGAGGCATCACGCTCGACAGCGCGGCGGCGATCGCGGCGACCGGCGTCGACCTCATGGCGATCGGCGCGCTGACCCACAGCGCCCGGTCGGTCGATCTGTCGATGGAGGTGATGGTCTGACTCATCGTCCGTCACTGCGGACGATGAGGATGCCGGATATTGGATGTTGGATGGCGACTCTGGCCCGTGACGGTCGCCGCTCTCGGCTCGAACGAAACCGCAGATCACGCTGATCGGCGCAGATTCCACGGCATCACCAGTCACGCGGATCGAGACCTTAAAGTGGCTTTCGGCCTCGGCCTCGCCCGATCGGCGGCGATTGAAGTCGCGGGGATCGAGGCGGAGACGGTGAGCGGTCAAGGAAACGGAGCGCTCAACGTAGGGTGGGCCTGGGCCCACCGTCCCGATCTTTGTGCAATGCCACCAGGTTGCGGTCACCCTGATCGACCGGGACGGTGGGCTCAAGCCCACCCTACGGCGACGGTGGCCACGGCGATCCGGCTCAGGGCCTCGGGTGGAGGAGCCGCCAGGTCATGGCGCGGACATCGTCGAAGAGCTGGAGCGCTGCCGTTGCACGAGGCTGATTGACGACACCGGTTCCGACAACGAGTCGAATGTGTGTGTCGACCTCGCGGGCGGAGCCCAACGCGATGCGGAAATGGTGCAGTCTGTCGCGACCGGATCGGCCGTTGCCTTCCGCCAGGTTAGCCGGCACCGACGACGCAGATCGAACGATCTGATCGCCGATGCTCCTCAGCGAGGCCGGGACCCTCATGGCCAGTGCGATGGCGATGCTCGCGGCCTCGATCGCCTTTTC
>JASFPU010000466.1:0-3434 GCA_050115855.1 Holophagae bacterium | reverse complement strand
GCCGCCAACCGCGCCGCCTCGATCGCACCCGGCGCGACATCAATTCCGTCGAGCGACGCAAATCCGCCGATCTCGGCGAACCGGCGGTCGAGCGCGCCGTCGCCGCAGCCGGCCGTCAGGACGTGATTGGGCGCGTCGGCACCGCCGAGGTAGGCCGACACGACGTGCTCGAGCCAGTGCTCGCAATCGCGCCCGCCCGCCGCCTTGACCTGGTACCGGCGGTAGACGAGCGGGTTGCCGAGCCAGTACACCGCGCCGGAGAACCGGTTGCGATCGACCTTGGACCAGAACTCGGCGGTCGCGTTGTCGGCGGTCATCGCGGATCCTCCGTCGTCGTCCCGCTCCAGTACATCACCGCGAGCCCATCCGACGGGCTAGCGTACCTCTCCTCTGCGCCGAGGGTGACCAGTCGCCGTCGTTGCTCGGTCGTCCGACAGATCACCCACAGCGGGCCGACATCGAGCTGGGCACGTCGGCGACGTGCTTCCTCGATGCCGTCCGCGCCGTCGTCGAACAGGCTCTGCACCAGCTTGAGCCGCGGAACGACCACGACGCGATCCGCACCGAGCACCCGGACCACTATCAGATCGGGCCGGTGGAGGAACCCGTGTCCGGGCTCAGCCAGACGGTCGTCGGCGCCGCGTCTCGGCGGGACGAGCAGGCCGCGGGGCCCGAGCACCGTCACCAGGAGCTGGCTGTCGACGACGACCGCGTCGCGAGGCGTATGGGCGCCGATCCACTCGTACAGCTGGTCCTGCGCCGGATCCGGATGGCGCAGCCGCTGGCCCTGCTCGACGAGGAGCACCGGCACGTCCCGGTGCAGCCAGCAGCACGTGGCGTAGAAGTGCACGAACGAGCCGAGAAAGACCACTGCAACAGCGGCCGCCACCACTGAACCGACACGCCACCGGACCGTCGCGAATGCGGCGCCGCCCACCAGCCCGACGAGCAGCTGGCTGACGAGCAGGAACTTGTACTCGTTGCGATCGGCGAGCGAGATCACGAGAAAGCACAGGGCGGTCGCCGCCGAGGCGACCAGACACTGATCGACGAGGAGGACGTCTGCGCGGTCGCGCAACGGCCGCCAGGCTGCTGCGATGACGGCCACGATCGGCGCCGCGGTCAGCACGACCGAGGCCAGGTCGGCCACGAGAAAGCGCGTGTCGAACAACGAAACCGGCGTGCCCGGCCGCATACCGAGTGTCATCATCACGACCACCGCAACGGCTCCACCGACCAGACACGCGACCGCGTCGGCGCCGACGAGGCGGACCGCGACCGGCGTCGACCGCAGTCCCTCGACGAGCGAAAACGACGCGATCGTCACCAGCAGGGCCGGCAGCAGCGGCGGGTACAACGTACCGCACGCCGCCACCGCAACGACCAACCCGACACGGCGCACGGTCCGGCCCCGGTGTTTCCGACCCAGCGCGAACAGGGCGACGGCGAGACACGCGAGACCGAGCGGCGCGCCGTTGGTGTTGACGAACTTCTGGCAAACCGGTGTCGCTCGGGCCATCAGCGGGCCGACGATCTCGGACGCCGGCCCGGCGCTCTTGAACCACCACAGCGGGATCGGCGTGAGAGCGAAGATCGCCACCAACGGCGACAGCGGTGCACGGGACCGTTCCACGAACAGGTCGCCCGCCACGACCGTGAGCAGAGAGAGCACGGCCGCCAGCGCCGCGAGGTTGATCGCAGCGAAGCTCCACGACGGTGGAAGACCCGCGACCCGGCTGACCGCGGCGCCGAGCAGCTCGTAGCCCCAGTGGTAGCGAAGCGGCTCGCCGGCCAGCAGCGGGTTGTCCGGCGGCACGCCGAGCTCGCTGAGCCGGTACAGCACCGACGCGTGGAACAGGCCGTGCTTCGAGTAGATCCGCAGGCCCGGGTTGGACACGAAGAGCCACGCCAGGGACAGGATCGGCAGCACCACGGCCGACAGCCGGACCGACGGCCGGGGCGGCGTCGGGCCGAGCATGACCAGCATCGCAGCCACGATCGGCAGCAGCCCGAGGACGAGCTCGACCTCAGGACGCACGGAACACCACGCACGCAGCGACCATCAACCGCATACGCCGCCCGCTCACGGTCGGACCGCGCTCCAGCCGCCGTCGAGGCCGTACTCGAAGGACGACACGAACAGGGTGTCCGAGCACAGCACCTCGCCGGGCCGGGTGTCGGGCACACGGTAGAAGGTGGCAACCCGGGGCGGGTCGGAGTAGTGGCGCACCGTGGCCAACCCGACGAGTCCGTCGCCGATCGCGGTCACGCCGAAGATGATCTGATCCGGTACCGGCACCAGCGTCGCCGGATCGCTCCAGGTCTCACCGCCGTCGCTGCTGGTCCGGCGCTTGACGATCGCGTTGGCGTAGACCCGGCCAACGTCGACGTTGTCCTCGTCCGTCGACGCGACGAACCAGAGCTCGCCGGTCGACGTGACCAGGTAGCCGCCCGGCTCGACGTCGGCGTCGCCGACGTGATCCCAGAGGACCGTCGGCAGACTCCAGGTCCGACCGACATCGGCGGACGCGATCTGCTCGAGGCGAGATCTCCCCTGCTCGACGAACTCAAGCTCGTAGCCGAACAGCACGACGCCGGAGGCGAGCACGATCGCCTTGCCGTCCTCGACCCTGGCGCCGGCCGGGCCGATGATCGGTGTCGCGACCGGTGACCAGCTGAGTCCGCCGTCGACCGACTCCATGAGGTGGATGATCGAGACTCCCGTAATCTCGGTGAAGAAAAGCAACAACCGACCGTCGGCGAGGCGCACCAGCTCCGGGTCGATCAAGCGGGCGCCGAAGGACTCGGCGACCACGGCCGGCGTGCCGAAGGTCTGGCCGCCATCGGGTGAGCGGACGACGAAGATCCGGCTCTCGACCGAGCCCCAGAAACCGGCCGCGAGCAGCAGGTCGGTGCCGTGTGCCAGCACGCTCGGCCAGCGCCCCTCGATCGCCGGGTCCTCGGTCGAGAACGTCCTCCCGTGGTCGGTCGAACGGTGGATGGTCAGCCCGTCGGTCACGATCAGCACGTCACCGGTCGCCGGGATCGTGACAGCGTCGAGATCGGCGGGTGTCGTCGACACCTCGCACGCCGCGTCGTCCACCATCTCCCGCGAACAGCTTCGGCCTTCGGCGACCGCACCGAAGACCGCCACTCCCACGACGACGGCCCCGACACCCAGACCGGCACGGCCGAACGGCAACCCCCGACAGCTGATTACCCCTTTGCGCTCGTGTTCCACGGTCCCGATCTTACCTCCGCAACCGCTGCCTGATCCGCAGATTTTCCGCACCTTTTCGTCATGACTCTTCGAGCGTCGAGACCGACCTTGAATCACGAACCACCGAAAGGAGAGAGGATCATGGGTAAGAGACTGGCAACTGTGTTCATCGCCGCGGCCGCACTGCTCGTCGTGCTGCCGTCCTTCGCGCAGG
>JASFPU010000465.1:0-3448 GCA_050115855.1 Holophagae bacterium | reverse complement strand
ACGACGGCATGGTGCTCGTCGTGGACCAGTTCATCCCGTCGAGCTCGTTCCTCGGCTGCGTCAACGCCGATCACTGGGCGGTGTCGGTCCCCATCGCGCGGACGAGGCCGAAGATCGCGAAGCGGTACGTCGACCACAACGACTACCCCCGCGAGGCGATGTTCGAAGCCATCCTCCGTTTTGTCGAGGAGGACCTCGACTCGAGAATCAACCGGGTCGACTGAGAGCTGCGGCTCGGCCGAGCCCCCCAGCGCACCGGCATCCGCCATCGAGCATGCAGCATCGGGATCGGTCCAAGGCGCGAGCACTGCCGCCGATACAGATTCGGACACTGGGTCGGACGCGGACGCGGGGTGATGACCCGATCTCGGTGACGCCGACGAGCGGGCCGCCGTGCCAGGCGTCGAGATCGACGTTGGCCTCGATGTACCAGAGGTCGGCGGGGGCTTCGGTCCCCGCCGGTTTTCTATCTACCGGTCTCTGCCTTGACTCTCATGCACGCCGGAGCCAAGCTGAGAGTGCCCGTCCACGCTGCGGCAGATCTGAGACGCCGCGGTGGCACAGCCCTGTCCAGCCCGCTACCGGGCGCGGAATCCCCGTGCGACGCCCCTGTACCGCCTCTTCGAGACCCACTTCGACGAGGTCAGGGGGCAGTGGGAGGACCGTTTCGAGCGCCGGTTCGGGTTCTGGCGCGGCTTCGTCGACGAACAGGTTCTGCGGTACCTCGACTGCGGGCTATATGAGAACGGCTTCGTCCGGATCCGGTGCCCCGAATGCGCTGAGGAGTACCTCCTCGCGTTCTCGTGCAAGACGCGGGAGCTGTGTCCGTCGTGCGCGGCGAAGCGGTCGGCGGCAACGGCGGCGCTCCTTGCGGAGGATGTGATCGAGGAGGTCGGTCACGCCCAGTGGGTGTTCGTGATCCCCAAGATGCTGCGGCGGTACTTTCTGCACCATCGCGAGCTGCTCGGGGGGCTTTCGCGTGCCGCTTGGGAGACCGTGCTCGAGTTGATGCGCGCGGCGGTGGACGACGAGACGTTCAGGCCCGGGATGGTCGCGGTCGTGCAGACAGCGGGCGACATGGCGAATTTTCACCCCCACGTGCACGCCCTGATTCCGCGCGGGGGATGGAGCCGAGATGGGGTGTGGATACCGGTCCCCTTCGTGGACGAGCACGCGGCGGAATTGCTGTTCCGCCACAAGGTCATGCGGCTTCTTCAGGACGAGGGTCTGCTGTCCGATGAGCGGACCGAGCTTCTGTTGTCGTGGCGCCATACCGGCTTTTCGGTCCACAACCGGGTGTACGTCGAGCCCGAGGACCAGGCGGCGGTGGAGCGCCTCGCTCGCTACATCATGCGCCCGCCGATCAGTCTCGATCGGATGAGCTGGGATGGAGAAGGGGAGGTGCGTTACCGGCGCAAGGGCGGCCACGAGGACCTGGTGTTGAACCGGGATCCGGTGGAGACCTTCGACCCGCTCGAGTTCCTCGCTCGGGTGATCATGCATATCCCGGAGCCGAGAAGACACCTGATCCGTTTCTACGGCTGGTACTCGAATCATTCACGAGGAAAGCGGCGGTTGCGAGAAGAAGCCGCCGGGTCAACCTGTCCGTCCGGCGATGGCCAGGCGCCTTCGGCCGGAGCGAAAAAGGACCAGGGGCCCGGTGCCCGCGCCCTCCGTCGAAGTTGGGCGAAGTTGATTAAACGGATCTACGAGGTCGACCCGTTGGTCTGTCCGAAGTGCGGCTCAGAGATGAAGGTCGTCGCGTTCATCATCGATCACGTGGTGGTGGACAAGATCCTCCGTCATCTCACACGGCGCGAAGAGGAGGGGAGGGGAAGGGGACCGCCCGGCCGGTCCGAGTTCGCTGCGGTGTCGTGAGTTCGTCCGAAGAACGAATCTGTCGGGTTCCTGGTTGAGTTGTGTCCGGAATCGGGGTTGAAGGGGTTCCCTGGGGCCTTTCCTCGTGAGATGCCGGATGTGGTGCGAGGATGGGCGGCCGTAGAGGAAGCCGAGGCCTCAGACGGCCGTTCTCATAGGGGATTCGGGTTCGGCATGCGTGGTACGCTCGATCGTGTGGGAAAGCAAATTCCTATCCCCAAATTCCTATCCCCTGGCCTGGTATAGGAGGTTTTGATATTTTCAAAACCCAGGGTGAACTAAAAAATTGGTTTCCTGTAAAAAATATTGGTTATCCTCTCAATTCGTCAAAAGATGACATGTATTTTACACTGCTATCCCCCATCGCCAGGCTTGCGGAGGAGGGCGTCATCGCTCAAGACGGCTGACGCACCTCGGAGTTCGCTCGGGCTCTTGACCGGAGGGCTCGTTAAGGTCAAGCTGAGGCGAACCGTCCGCGCTGTGGTGGACCCGAGAAGCCGCCGTGGCAGGAGCCTGTGCAGCCCGATACCGGGCGCGGAATCCTCGAGCGACTCCCCTGTACCGCCTGTTCGAAGGGCACTTCGATGAGGTGAAGGGTCAGTGTGAGGGGCGCTTCGAGCGGCGGTGTGGCTTTTTGGAGTCGCTCCCAATGGTCGCTCCGCCAAGCCTTGCCGCTCAGAATCGTTGCCGACTGTCATCCCCGCTTTGCGGCGAAGACGTCGTCTGTCGATTCTTCCCTGGCAAGGAGCTGGCGGGGATTCGTAGATGAGCAAGTCCCAGTCGCCTTCGTGGACGAGCGCTCAGCGGAGCTGCTGTTCCGGCACAGGGTCATCCGCCTGCTGCAGGATGAAGGATTGCTCTCAGACGAGCGGACCGAGCGCCTGCTCCGGTGAGGAGATCCAGGAGGTCTTGCCGAACGGGTGCCTGGCTCCAACTTTGTTCACCGCGAACAAGGTTGCGTGCCTGGCATCCCCTCCCATCGCGTCGCGGGAACCAGACGACAGAGCGTCTCGTCCGCTACATCATGCGGCCGCCGATCCCGATTAAGTGCCGGGTCCGCAGTTCCGTAGTTGCGAGGCCATAACTACGGAACTGCGGACTTGGCACCTATGCGGAGCGGGTCGAACTGGTTGAGGACGCGCGGTCGGGAGAGGTGTGTGCGAAACCGGCGAATCAGGGGCCGAGCGGCTTGATGGGGCGGAGAGCGGACGTCGAGGTTTCTGTTTCCGGCGGGACCGGTCCTCAGAACAACCCAGTCGAGCAGATTCCTGGCGCGTGAGGCGGGGGGTAACCCGCTGCCCGATGAGCTTCCGTATTACTCACTGCTCACCTGCCCGGAGCCGGACCGCATCTCCAAGATCCTCAAGTCGTCGTACAAGAAGCTGGCCAAGATCGACGCCCGCAACGACGGCATGGTGCTCGTCATGGACCAGCTCATCCCGTCGAGCTCGTTCCTCGGCTGCGTCAATGCCGATCACTGGGCGGTATCGGTCCCCATCGCGCGGACGAGGCCGAAGATCGCGAAGCGGTACGTCGACCACAACGACTATCCCCGCGAGGCGCTCTTCGA
>JASFPU010000464.1:0-3451 GCA_050115855.1 Holophagae bacterium | reverse complement strand
TCGATGCTGCCGGAGAACCACACCGTCAGCGGGTCCTCGAAGCCGGCGCCGTACAGCGCGAGCAGGTCGCCGATCTGGCCCTGGGTCGGGTTGGCCTGGGTGATGTACAGGATCTCGCCGTAGGTGAAGACCTGGTCCGAGGTGTCGGACAGCCCGTTCTGCAGGTTGGTGACCCGTACGTTGACGGACAGCGGCGGCGTCTGACCCTGCTGGCTGTAGTCCGGCGTCCGGCAGGTGATGACGTCGTTGTCGGCCAGGCTCTGGTCGTCGTAGAGCTGGACGTCGGTCGCCTCGAGCTGGCCGAAGGCGACCTGGATCGGCAGCTGGAAGCCGTGGCCGTTAATGGTGACGATGGTGCCGCCGTCGAGCGGGCCGGCGGTCGGCGAGATGCCGGTGATCTCGGGCTGGGCGATGTCGGACTTGACGATGAAGACATCGCCCTTCTCGACCGGGCTGCCGCTCGACCGGGTCAGCTTGACGCCGGCCGACGTGTCGTCGTTGAGCGGGGTGAAGCTGAAGCGCGGCGTGATGACCTCGATCTGGTTGGCCGCCACGCGCTCGACCTGGGCGAGCAGATCCTGGCCGTTGAAGGTGAAGTAGACCTCGGCGAAGGTCGGCTCGGTGCCGCCGGTCGGCGGCTCCCACTGGAAGTTCATGCCGAGGATGGTCACCGTCTCACCGCCCTGGGAGCGGCCGTAGTACGGGTCGACGCCGAACAGCACCGGCGTCGGCGGCACGTTGGGCGGCGGCTCGACGTTGCCGATGAAGACGAAGCCCGACGGGACGGTGACCTCCTCCTGGGTGGTCGCGCCGACGTCGACGATGACCCGGACGTCGGCCGCCGAGGTCTGCGTCGAGTCGGCGGCAGTCGGCTCTGGGGTGCGGATCGTGATCGTGCCGCTGCCCGACGCCGGGACGCTGGGCACGACCTGGTCGACGATCGCCTGGTAGATCAGGCCCTGGACGGTGAAGTAGACCTCGGCCGGGGCGCGGATGCCCTTGCCGGTGATGACCACCGTCTCGCCGCCGAAGTAGGAGCCCGACGCGGGGTTGAGGTTGTAGATCTGCAGCGCGTCGCTCTGGTCCGGGTTGCGGTAGGCGACCTGGATCTGCGCCGTCACCGCCTTGACCCGCGCCTGGATGGTGTAGACGCCGGTCTCGGTCGCGCCGAACTGGACCGAGGCGGTGCCGCCGGTGGTGGCGACGGTGAGGTCGGTCCCGCCGTTCGCCGGGAACACCCCGCCGTTGGCGATGAACTCGACGTTGGTGCCGTCGGGAACGGCCTCGCCGTCGAGGGTCACGGTGGCGGTCACCAGAACGGCGGTGTTGACGTAGGGGTTGTCGTCACTCGCCGACAGCGAGGTGATCTGGTAGACGCCGTCGCCGTTGCCGCCGTTGGGCGGGGTGACGCTCGGCGGTTTCGGGCTGTTGCCCGAGCAGCCGACGGCCACGACCAGACCGCAGATGATGAGACAGTTGAGGAAGCTCTTCATGGCTCCGGACCCCCCGTCACGGACTTCCGCAGAAGAAGTTGAATTGGATGGATTGCGGGATCGAGGCGACGCTCTTGCCCGAAATGGTCTCGCCGAACATCTGCAGCACGAAGCGTTGGCGGACGTTGCGCGCGCCGGTCTCGGGGTCGAAGCCGCCGTTCTGGGGCAGCAGGTTGTTGAGCGGCGACTCGTCGAGGTACTCGACCGGGTAGACCCGCCAGTTGTCCAGGCTGGTCTCACCACCGGCGGGCACCAAGATGCCCTGGTCGAAGATCGCCTGTGGCGACGCGGTGGTGCCGCCGTCGTTGCGCTCGGGCGTGATCACCCAGCGCGTGATGCGGACGTCCTGGGCCGACGGTAGTGACGCGCCGGGATCTTTCGGATTCGAGACCACGTTCATCGTCTCGATCGTCACATCGGTGCCGCCCGCGATGTACGAGCAGATGTCGATGTCCGGGTTGTACTCCTCGATCTCGACCGTGACGTAGACGGCGGCCTCGGTGTCGTCGAGGGTGCTGTTCCCGCCACAGGAGCCGAGCACCAGCGCGGCCGCGAGCACGACTCCGATACTCGAAAAACGCTTCATCGCATCCTCCCTCAGTACTTCACGATGCGTGGCGTGATGAAGATCAACAGCTCGTCATGCCGGTCGAAGGTCCCTTTGTTCCGGAACAGGTTGCCGAACAAGGGGATCTTGTGCAGGCCCGGGATCATGTTCTCGTTGGTCTGGTCGTTGATCTGGTAGATCCCGGCGATCACCGTGGTGCCGCCGTCCCGGACCAGCAGCTGGGTCTGGGCGTCGCGGGTGAAGATCGGCACGTTGTTGCCGCCGACCACGGCGCCGGCGAGCACCGCCTCCTGCTTCTTGATGTCGATGTCGAGGTTGACCGTGCCCTCGGCGGTGATCTGCGGCGTCACCTGGAGCCGCAGCGTGGCGTCGACGTACTGCACGGTGACGGTGTTGTTGGCGACCGTCTGGACCGGAATCTGGAGACCGGACCGGATCGACGCCTGCTGCAGGTTCTGCGTCGTCACCCGCGGCGTCGACACGATGCGGGTCAGACCGTGGGTCTCGGCCGCCTGCAGTGTGAAGTCGAGGTTGAAGGTGTTGAGGATATCGCCGAAGCTGAAGGTCAAGAACCCCTGGTTGCCCCGGACGAGCTCGGAGCGGCCGTCGATGGCGATCGAGTTCGGGAAGTCGAGCCCGGTGTCGTTGCCGGTCGCCTGGCTCATGATCCCTGAGAAGCCCCAGCTGATGCCGAGCTCGCGCGAGAAGTCGCGCGTCGTCTCGACGATGCGGCCCTCGATGACGACCTGCGGCGTCGGCTGGTCGAGGCTCTCGATGAGCCGCAGGGCGCCCTCGACGCGGTCGACCACGTCCCTGAGGATCAGCGTATTCGTCCGCTCGTCGGTGGTCACCGAGCCGCGGTCGGACAGCAGGTAGTTGTCGCCGGCCAGAAGACCCGCGACGTAGCTCGCCTTGGCGTAGGACAGCGGCTTGAGCACCGTCTTGAGCGGCTTCGCGAGCTCGCGCTGGGACTCAAGCTGGACCTTGGCCGCCTTCTCGGCCGCCAGCTTCTGGTTGGTGGCGACGCGCAGGACGTTGTTCTCGAGCACGTAGTCGAGGTTGTTGATGCGCAGGATGAGGTCGAGCGCCTGGTCCCACGGCACGTCGCGCAGCTCGACGGTGACCGAGCCGGAGACGCCGGGATCGACGATGATGTTGAGCTGGGTCAGGGCCGAGAAGGTCTTGAGCACGTCGCGGATGTCGGCGTCCTTCAGGCTCAGACTGATCGGCTCACCGGTGAACTGCTGCTCCTGGGTGTCGACCTCGGTGGTCTGGTAGGTGTCGGCCCGCGTCGTCGGCGCGTCGAGCACCTGGGCGGCCGGCGCGTGCTCGATCATCTGCGCCGGGTCGGCGACGAACGGGTTGCGCTCGGTCGTCGGCTCCGCAGCGG
>JASFPU010000463.1:0-3462 GCA_050115855.1 Holophagae bacterium | reverse complement strand
GGTCCGCGGGGACGGCAGGGATTCTGGGTTCTCACCGCCACTGAAGGTGGTGCCGGTCGCCCGTCATGTGTCGGTGGAGGGCATCGGCGGCGGACCGCCACTCGTCTGCGGTGATACTGCGGCGGAGATCCGGGAACTCTGGATCGTGGACCACGCGGTGCGCCGGACGGTACTGTGCGAGCAGCGAGATCGCGAGCTCGCTCGACAGCTCGCGCGCGGCCCAGGAGAGGTTGGACTCGATCCCGGCGAGGTTGTCCGGCAGGACGAGCATCCGGATCAAGATGCCGCGCTGAAGAGCGCCGACCGCGCCGATCCGCCACGCCTCGCCGACCTGGCGAAACATCTCGGCGATCGCCGCCCGTGCGCGTTCCGGATAGTCCGGGATACCGGACAGCCGACAGCCGGTGTCGGGGTCGGCGAACTTGAGGTCGGGCATCCACACGTCGACGATGCCGTCGAGCAGCTCGAGGGTCTCGACGGCGTCGTAGGCGTTGGTGTTGTAGACGATGGGCAGGGTGAGACCCCGGTCGGCGGCGATTGCCAACGCCCGCACCAGCTGCGGCACCTGATGCGACGGCGACACCCAGTTGATGTTGTGGCAGCCCTGGTCGGCGAGCTCGAGGAAGATCGTCGCGAGCTCCTCGTCGGATGTCGTCCGTCCGGCGAAGTTCTCTGGGTGTTGCGATATGTCGTGGTTCTGGCAGAACGCGCACGCCAGGTTGCAGTTCGCCAGGAACACGGTTCCCGATCCCATCACACCGGAGATCACCGGCTCCTCGCCGTGATGCGGACACCACGACGCGACGACGGCGTCGGCGCCGGTGTTGCACGCGCCGAGCTCGCGGCGGCGATCGACCCGGCACTGGTGTGGGCACACGGTGCAGTCGGCGAGCAGGGCGTCGAAGGCGCGGACGCGGTCGGCGAGCTCGCCGGTACGGGCGAGCCGGACGTAGGAGGCACGCGGAGCGCGGCCGAGGGCGGTCAACGATCTCCTCCGTGATCGAGATGCAGATGCTCGCCGTCCCAACGCAGCACGGGGCGATCAGGGTAAACCCTCTCGATGACCGAGGTGTCGCCGAGGTCGGCCGCGATCACGATGTCGTGTCGCCGAGCGCCGGTCATGATCCGCGCCGCCTCGCCCCACGGCTGCCAGTCGTCGTCGTCCACCAGAATCACCGCCCGGTCGACACCCGAGGCGGCGAGCTGGCGTTCGAGCTCGCCGGTGACGCCGTAGTAGCCGCGGTACAGGGCGAGCCGGCCGGGGAGCGTCGCTGCCGCGGTCACGGTGAGCAGGACGAAGATCGTCAGCACCGCTTTGCCGGCTGCCGGGGACGGGCGCGCCCGCCGGATGAGCTCGCGGAAACCGCGCGCCGACAGCAGGACCAGGAGCCCCGCGACATCGACGGCATACCTCGCGCCGTAGCCGTGCAGACCGTGGGCACGGGTCGGCAGGTGGCCGATGGCGACGACCGCGATGACGGCGAGCAGCAGCCAGTCCTCCGGCCGGCTGCGACGGAGCAGGAACGGTACCGCGATGATCCCCAGTGGCAGGGCGAGCGCGACGCCGCCGGTCAGCAGCGGCCACCCCCAGCCGTCGAGGCTCGACCAGAGCGACACGCCGATGGCGTCGAGGTTGCGGATGCCGAACGGGACCAGGCGGGCCGAGTACATCGAGCCGTCGGCCAGCGAGTAGGGAAGGGCGAACGGACGACCGGTGACCACCGCATTGTGGAGGAGGGTCGGCAGGCTCGCGATCACGCCGCCGGCGATCGCGGGCAGAATGGTGGACCGTACGCCGCGACCGTGCTGATCGCCGGTCGCCCGGATCAGCAGCCAGGCACCGAGTGCGACCGCCGTCATCACCGCGCTGAGCGGCCGGATCGCGAGACACAGTCCCAGTGCCGCGCCGGCGCCCGCACTCCACCACCAGCCGCGGCGGCGCTCCGCCAGGAGCACCAACCACAGTGCGACCACGGTCAAGACGGCGCAGGCGATGTGCGGGAACATCGAGCCGCTGAGTAGGCGGAGCAGCGGCGAGGTGGTGGCGAGCACCGCCGCAACGAGCCCGGTCGCGGTCCCGTCGAGCTCGCGACCGACGGCGAAAACGACGACGATGAGCAGGGCACCGAGCACGGGGTTGACCAGCTGCGGGGCGCCGACCAGAAGACCGAGCGCGAGCAGTGCGGGCCAGCCGACCGGGTAGTGGCCGATCCAGTGGCCGCCGATCAGGTAGGTGAACGGCACCCGCAGGTGATCCTGGATCGCCGAGGCGGCGGGCGCGACCTCACCGTCGAGCAACCATCGGGCCTGTAACAGGTACACGACGCCGTCGATCTGGTGCGGCAGACCGCCGAGCACGTCCACCGCGACCCACCCCGACGTGATCAGGCCGGCGAGCGCGAGGACGGCCACCGCGGTCCCGATCACCATCCGCGACGGACCGGCGCGCGTGGCGGTGTCGTCCGGGTGCTCGGACGGCGGGTTCCCTTCCGTCGGGCGCACCGCTCCGATGAAGGCGATGAAGGAGATCAGGAGGCAGCCGGCTGCGACACCGCGGAGCACCTGGGCGGCCAGCGCGCCGAGGTCGCTGCCCGGTGTCGGATCGAGGGTCGTGACCTCGACCAGGGTCCGTTCGGCGTCGCGCACCGCCAGGTAGTTGTCCATCAGCCCGCGGCGCGCTCCGAGCCTGACGGTGGGGTCTCCGCCGAGAACGAGCTCGACCTCCTTGGAGAACCGGCCGGACAGCTCCGCGGTGACAGCCATCGCGCCGTCGACGTCGATGGCCCGCTCGGCAATCACCGTGGTCGGCACGCGGTCATCGACCCACCAGTCGCCGACCGGCGCGGCGGCCAGCGTCGTCGGCGGTCTGCGTTGGCCGGTCGGCAGCTCGGTGGTGCGATCGCCGGTCCGCAGCGTCCAGCGGAGGAGCCGCGGCGTCTGCACCGAGTCGGCGGCCCGGAGCGTGAGGCGTTTCGCCGAACGAACCGAATCCCGCACGACGACCTCGGTCCCGCCCACCGCGCAGCGCACCCGGTCGCCGAGCGTGTCGATGATGACCTCGGTTCGGCGGTCGACGAGGCTCGCGCCAAGCCACAGCACGACGGCGGCGACGAGCCAGAGACCGGCGGTGGACCACCGAGGACGGGCTGCTGGTGAGCTCACCCGGACATCATACGGGGTGTGATGCACGGAGGTCGATTCGGTCTCGGAATCGGACCGGGATTTGGCCTCGGACTCGGGTTCGGCGTCGGAATTGGCTGCGGTTTTTCAGCTGCGATGGAGCTGACAACTGACCTCGGGCACGAACGCGAACGCGCACGAGGGCCCCGGGACCAAGTCGTCGTCAGCTCACCTCGCCGACCAGCTCGAGTCGTTCGATCTGGACGAGCATATAGATCAGCCTGAAGATCCACTCCTCGTCGCGTTCACGCTGCACGAGCTCGGCCACTCTCGGACGCTCGT
>JASFPU010000462.1:0-3473 GCA_050115855.1 Holophagae bacterium | reverse complement strand
CGCCTTCTCGGCACTCGAGGTCACGGCGACCACGACTTCGAGAGGCCACTCATCCGGAGACCGCAGTGCCTCGAGCTCGGTGCCGTCGTCGGCCAGCACGAGCTCGGCGAACCCACCGACCAGCGATCTCGGCGCCGAGCCCGAGCACCGCCGAGCGACCTCGGCCCGCTCGGCCAGCGTCAGTCCGGGCTCGACCAGGGCGTCGGCGGCGGTCACCAGCGCGGCGAAGCCGGACGCCGACGACGCGAGCCCGGCGGCGGTCGGAAACGAGTTGCGGCTGGCCACCCGCACCGGCGGCAGCGCGGGACGGAGCTCGCGAATCAGATCGAGGCAGCCACGGACGCGAGCCGCCCGCGCCTCGGATGCCGGCGAACCGTCAAGCACGAACCGGTCACCTGCGAGGCTCGCGTCGGGCTCGACGGTCGTGGTGGTCGTGAGCTGGTCCAGCGTGATCGAGATCGAGCCCACCGCCGGGATATTGCGCGCCACGTCGGCCTTGCCCCAGTACTTGACGAGCGCGATGTTCGGGTGGGCGACGGCGGTGACGGTCACGGCACGATCATCTCACGTCCGACGACGCGGCAGATCGTCCATCCCGCAGCTCCGCGCCGCGGCGAGCATCCTCTCCTCGAGGTCGCGCACGGACGCCTGGGGCAGCCGGCTCGTCGGCGCCGTGGTGACCAATCGCTCGACGTCGGCCGCGGCGCGCTCGTCCAGCGTCGTCCTCCCCTCCTGCCGCCAGCGCGCCCGTCCGGCGCGGTCGATCACCGGGCCCGGCAGCGAGATCTCACCGCTCCGGTGGCGCAGGGTGTGATCCGCGATGAGGAGGTGACCGTCACCCAGCAGCTCCTCGAAGAGGGGCGCCGACGGGAAGTCGTCGCGTGGCTCGATCCCGCGACGGAGCCGCCGAGCCATGATGCAGATCTCGTGGTCGACGACCAGCTTCTCGGTGCTGTGGCAGTTGATGTAGTCGAGCATGCCCGGCCCGGACACGTTGTCGAGACAGCCGAGCGCGGCCAGCGTCGTGCCCGTGGCGGTCTCGAGCCCGGCCTGGGCATCGAGCCGCTTGGCGTCGCTGAGTCCGATGTAGCCCTGGGTCGGCAGCCCGATCAGGCGACCGATCTCGGCCGCGCCGCAGGCGAGCATCATGCTCTCGACCGCGCCCATCGGGGCGGTCTCGTACCGGACGTCGAAGATCGCCGGGCAGCCGCCGAAGAGCATCGGCGCTCCGGGGCGCACGAGCTGGCCGAGCACGACCCCGCTGAGGACCTCCGCGGTGTGCTGGATGAGCGTGCCGACCAGGCTCACGGGCGCCAGGAACCCGGACAGCGGAACCGGGACGATCTCGACCGGGACGCCGGCCCGGGCGCAGTCCATCAGGTTGGCGGCACCGTCCGCGGTCCAGGTCAGCGGCGAGGTCGGGCAGCACGAGAACACCGCGAGCGGCTTCGTAGCGAGCTCGGCGGCGCTGCCCCGAACCGCGACCAGGAGCTCGTGCATGAGACCGAAGCCCTCGGCCGAGAAGGCGCCGGTGATCACCGGTTTGTCACAGCCGAGCAGCGACAGATGCAGCCGGTACGCATCTGCGATCCCCTGGTCGACGTCGGATGGGACGAAGGCCGTGCTCTGGGCGTCGATCCCGGGCAAGCCGGCCACGACCGCGACGTACCGCAGGTAGTCGGCGGTGGTCGGCGCCCGTGCCTCGCCGGTGGCCGGATCGAGCACGGTCACGGCGGACGACGCGGGGGCGAAGTGGATCGTCTCGCCGTCGAAGCGGTGGGTCCGGTCCCCCATCACGTTGAACAGATCGAATGTCTCGGGTGCCGAATCGAGCGCCCGTTCGACCAGCTGGGCCGAGATCCGGACGCGGCCACGGTCGCCGGTTGGAGCGCCGTGGTCGGCGAGCAGCGATGCCGCCACGGCGTGCTGAACGTCGACGCCGATGCCGTCGAGAACCGCCTTCGCTTCGTCCACGACCCGGCGGGCGAGCTCGTCGGTCAGGAACCGCACGGTTGGTCGCATCGATCCTCCCCTGCGTCCGTGTCCGGACCCGACTATAGCGACTCGGAAGCCTCCTCGCGCAGGCTCGTGGTGTCCCACGCGGCATCGTGCTCGAGCTCCGGCGCCTCGCGGTCGGCGCACAGCACACGCTCGAGCTCCTCGGTCTGCTGCCGGACGAGGTGCAGATAGGCCGTGCGGTCCGACCGGACCTCGACCGCCTCCCGGAGCGCCTTTTCGTCGTGCCGGCGGAAGATCCGACCGAGTCGGTGTGCCTCGAACGCCGGAACACCGACGGCGCGCAAGGTGTCGACACCGATCCGGATCGAGCTGTCCAGAGTCTCCCGGTAGACGCCGTCGAGTCCGGCCTCGAGCAGCTCGTAGGCGTGGAGCCGGCCGACCGCCCGGGTCAGGATCGTGAGATGGGGGAAGTGCGTGCGGACGGTGGCAACGATTTCGAGGATCCGCTCCGGGTCGTCGAGCGCGACCACCAGCACCTCTGCGCTGTCGGCACCGGCGGCGCGCAGCATCTCGAGTCTCGACGCGTCGCCGTAAAACACCGTGTGATCCAGGCGACGCAACATGTCGACCTGATCCGAGTCGACCTCGAGCACCGTCGCTCCGATCCCGTTGGCCCGCAGCAGTCGGCCGATGATGGTGCCGACACGACCGTATCCTGCGATGATCACCCGATTGGACTCGTGGATCTCGTCGCCTTCGACCTCGGACCGTCGCCGGGTGCCGAATCGGGGCTGCACCAGCCGCTCGTTGACCAGCATGGCGAGCGGGGTCAGCGCCATGGTCAGCGCGGTGACGACCACGAGCGGCGACGAGATATCGAGCGGCAGCACGCCCTGTTGCGTGGCGAACGACAGCAGGACAAAACCGAACTCGCCCGCCTGCGCCAGGCTGAAGGCGAAGAGCATGTTCTGGTCCAACCCCATCCTGAAGACCCGCCCGAGCACGAAGAGAACGACGAACTTGACCGTCATGAGACCGACCACGAGGCCACCGATCAGCCACGGCGCGGCGGCGACCCGCGCGAAGTCGATGGACGAGCCGACGGCGATGAAGAACAGCCCGAGCAGCAGCCCCTTGAACGGCGCGATGTCGCTTTCGAGCTCGTGCCGGTACTCGCTGGTGGCGAGCACGACGCCGGCCAGAAATGTGCCGAGAGCCGGGCTCAGCCCGACCCTCGTCATGAGCAGGGCGGTGCCGATGACGAGCAGCAGGGCGGCCGCCGTGAAGACCTCCGGCACCCGCGCTCGTGCAATGAACCGGAACAGCGGCCTGACGGCGAATCGCCCGCCGACGACGATCGCCGCCACCGTTCCGAGCACGGCCAGGGTCGCGGCCCAGCCGGGAACGCCCTCGACCCAGGTCGTGCCGTGGCCCGCCGCGTGCTCGGCGTGGCCGGCGACCGTGCCGACTGCGAGCAGCGGCAGCACCGCGAGCATGGGGATGACCGCGATATC
>JASFPU010000461.1:0-3473 GCA_050115855.1 Holophagae bacterium | reverse complement strand
CCATTGGTGATCCTGACGCTCTTTCTCCAGATCCGGCTCGGTCGCGAGGAGATGCGTATCGAGCGCGTGTTCGGCTTCAACGCCCTCGATGCGGCGCGCTACACGGTGGAGCATCTGGGCAGCGGCACCGTCGTGGACGACCAGCTCGCGACCTGGCTGGCGCGGGGGTGGGGCGGCGAGGTCGTGTTCTTCGACGACACGGTCCCGGTCGCGGTGTCGCGTCCGGACCTGATGATCGTCGGCCGGCTGCCGCAGCTGCCCGCGGTGGAGGCCTACCCGGCCTATCTGCTCGGCCGGACCGATGCGGTCGTCGTTCAGCGCTCCGGCTGGTTGACTGCGGCGTCGCCGGTCGACGTCGAGGGCCAGTGGTTGCTGCTGCACCTGATCCGTACCGACCCGTTGCGCACCGGGGACGCACCCGACGCCGTCGACTGGTTGCTCACCGGAGCCCTGCTCGCGGCACTCATCGCAGTCATCGTCACCGGCCGGATCGAGCAGCGCCTGAGTGCCTCCCTCCGCGGCCTGGTCGGGTTCGCGGGACGATTGGTGCGGGGCGAGCCGGTCGGTTCGGTCGAACGGCCGCGGGAGTCCGATCTCGCCGAGGTGCTCGACGCCGTGCGCTCGATGAACGAGGAGGTTCGGCGGCGCGAGCTCAGCCTGCGCCACCAGGAGGAGCTGCTCCGGATCACGCTCGCCAACCTGGCGCCCGGCGTGATGGTTCTCGAGCCCGACGGTGGACTCAGCTTCGCCAACGCGAGCGCCGAGCGGCTGCTCGAGGAGCACGGTGAGCTCGTGCGCCGGCAGATCGACGAGCTGACCACTCGGGACGGAGACTCGCCGGATGCCGCCGCGACCGTGCAGCCGATCCCAGGACGGGACCTGACCTGGCGGATCGGCGTCGCCGGCGTGCCCCTGCCGGACGGGCGCCGAGGGCTCGTGGCGGTGATCGACGACGTCACGGAGGTGGTGCGGCTGGACCGGCTCCAGCAGCTCAATCAGCTCGCCAGGATCGTCGCCCACGAGGTCAAGAACCCGCTGACACCGGTCCGGCTGTGGGTCCAGGAAATCAACCAGGCGCGAGTTCGGCAGGACCCGGATCTCGACCGTGTGCTGGCCGAGGCGAGTCGCGAGATCGCGCTCCAGGTCGAACGGCTGCAGGACACGGCGAACTCGTTCTCGAACCTGGTCGCTCTCGAGAGCTGGCAGCCGGAACCCGTCGATCTGACCGACGTGGTGACCGCGGCCACCGGCGGTCTCGGCGTCCTCGAGCGACGCGGCATCCGGCTCGAGCTCGATCTCCCCGACGAGGGAACGGCCGAGGTCATGGCGGATCGCCAGTGGTTGATGCGCGCGGTCGCCAACCTGATCCAGAACAGCATCGATGCCATCGGTGACGACCGGGGCGCGATCCGGATCGGGGTGGTGGCCGACGGCGATCGCGCGCTGATCGACGTCGAGGACACCGGCGGCGGGGTCCCCGTCGACCAGCTCCAGGACCTGTTTTCACCCCATTTCTCGACGACCGCGTCGGGCAGCGGGCTGGGCCTCGCCCTCGTCCACCAGGTCGTCACCCGGTGTCAGGGGCGGGTCGAGGCGGAAAACGGCGCGCAGGGCCTCATCGTTCGGATCGAGCTGCCGTGTCTGTAACCGCCGACCGGCGACCTGTCCGTCTGTTACGATGACATGGTGAGAACCCGTCGAATCCGGCTCGTGACGGGCGTGTTTGGGCTGCTCTGGCTCGTCTCGTGCGGCGGCGGTCCACACAGCCCGCAGGCCGACGACGTCGCGCCCATCCCGCGTCGGTTGGTAGTCTGGTTGGACAGCACCGGCGTCGACGCCGACACCGTGTCCCGACTGCTCGACGCCGGGGTCGACGAGCTCGTCGTCCGGCGCGGATCGATCCTGATCTCGGGGGGCGCGCCGGTCGTCCGGCTCGAACCCGCACCGGTGGTCGGCGGTGCGTTGCCGGTCGCGGTCGCGCTCCAGGTTCTCGGGCTCGACGACCGGGAGCACGACGCCGATGCCGACGCCGTGTGGTCGGCTCTCGCAGCGGACTTCGGCGACCGACTGCCCGCCGAGCTGGTGCTCGATCTCCCCGAGCTCGGTGACGGCGCCGCGTCATTCGTGACCCGCCTGATTGCCGCCTCCGGGCTCGCGGTGGTTCCGTTGCTGAGCCTCGACCAGCTCGAGACCGAGGTCGGCCGGAAGGTCGCCAGTGCGGCGACCCGATGCCTCGTCCCGGCGTTCGGTTCGCAGAGCGCTGATCTGCGTGGGCTGGAGGCGAGGACGACGCGTCCGCTCGACGTCAAGCTCGATCCGATCCGGAACCTCGGCGTCAAGGTCCGGGTCGGGATCGCGTTGCGTCCCGCGACCGACCCCGAGGTCGCCGGGTGGGCGGAGGATGTCGACCCGCTGACCAGCGAGAACGATGCCGAGATTCTGCGGACCTCCGCGCTCGACCGCAGCTTCATCGTCCGGCGGGCGCTCGACTGGGCGGGAGCCTCATTCGAGCCCGGCCAGACGATCGCCGCGGCGTGGGTCGATGCGCCGAAGCTCAACTCGTTCTTCGTTGAAAGCCAACGTCTGCTGCTGCCGGAGATCGTCGGCTGGGACCTGATCTCCCTGCCGCCTGACGGCACCAATCTCGGGCTCGGCAGGGACGAGCTCATCCGGTACCTGGGCGGCGAGGGTCCGGCTCCGACGATCGAGGTTCGCGTCAACCGGCGCGGTCGAAATCTGGCGGTCGAGCTGTCCAACACGAGCGTGTTCCGCAGCGCCCTGACCGGTGTCGGAAACTGGCTCCAGGTCGAGCTCGAATCGGGTGCCCTGGTGGCCGAGGACCGCGGTGAGTTCGACCGTGTCATCCTCGGGCGGATCATCGAGGGACGGTGGCAACCCAACCCGGCGGGCGGGCCCGACGCCGTGCGATTCGTGGAGAACTACGTCGCGCCCGGTGAGGTGATCGAGACCGGGACGATTCGCCTGCCGTCGAGTCGCAGCGAGGTGACCGTGCGGTGGCAGGTGCAGCTGTCCGACGGCAGCACCGTCAGCGGCGCCGCCCGCTGAGGCGGGGGAGGAACCGCGAAGGCGCAGGCAGCGCGCACGGATGTTCGTTTCTCGGCGACCTTCGCGTCGCGGCGGTTCACGATCTCTTCGCCAGGGCGAACGGGAAGATCGGCCGGCCCTGGTCGCGGTACTTGTGCTCGAAGCCGGTGGCCGGTAACCCGTCGAAGGCATCGTTCGGATCGAGCGTGTCGAAGCCCGCCGCGGCGCCGAGCACGTGACCGATGACCTCGGCATACTCAGGGTGGTCGGTCTTGACCAGCAGCCGACCGCAGGGAATCAACGCCCGGTGCATGGCGGCGACGATGTCGGCTGTCATCAGCCGGCGCTTGTGGTGCCGCTTCTTGGGCCACGGATCCGGGAAAAGCACGTAGAGATGCCCGACCGACGCCGGCGGCAGGAGACGCAGC
>JASFPU010000460.1:0-3478 GCA_050115855.1 Holophagae bacterium | reverse complement strand
AGCAGGTTGCGCTGGAGCATGACGTGGTGCTGGTGGTGCAGCACGATGATCACGGCCGGGTACTCGCTGCCCTGGGCTTTGTGAATGGTGCAGGCGTAGGCCGGCACGATGTCGTCGAGATCGTCGCGCGGCACCGCCACCGGCCGGCCGTCGAACCGGACGACGACCTCGTCCGCATCCTCGTCGAACATCTCGACGCGGCCGATATCTCCGTTGAAGACCTCGAGGTCGTAGTTGTTCCGGATCTGCATCACCTTGTCGCCGATCCGAAAGCTGCGCGCGCCGGTCCGCAGCTCCGCTCCGCTCGGGTTGAGCTCACCCTGGAGCCGCTCGTTGAGGCGGCGGACGCCGAGCTCGCCGCGGTGCATCGGGCTCAAAACCTGGATGTCGTCGACCGGGTCCATGCGGTAGTGACGGGGGATCCGACGGCTGGCGAACTGGACCGCGAGATCGGCCGCCTCCGCCGGATCGTCGCGGGCAACGAAGAAGAAGTCGGTGTCGGGATCGTCGGCGTCGAGCACCGGCATCTTGCCGGCGTTGATCCGGTGGGCGTTGACCACGATTCGGCTCTGTTCCGCCTGGCGGAAGATGTGGTCGAGTCGGATCACCGGCACCGCCCGCGACGCGATGAGGTCGCCGAGCACGTTGCCCGGGCCGACCGACGGCAGCTGGTCCGAGTCGCCGACCAGCACCAGCCGGCAGCCGGGCGGAACCGCTTCGAGCAGGTGCGCCGCGAGCTCGACGTCGAGCATCGAGACCTCGTCGACGACCACCATGTCGGCGTCGAGGGGACGCGCCCGGTCGCGCGTGAAGGTCCGGCTGCGGGGGTTGAACTCGAGCAGCCGGTGGACCGTCCGGGCGTCACTTCCGGTCGCCTGGGACAGCCGCTTGGCGGCGCGTCCGGTGGGGGCGGCGAGCAGGACGTCGAGCGCCTTGGCGGCGTAGATCTGCGTCAGGCCCCGGACCAGGGTCGTCTTGCCGGTGCCGGGCCCGCCGGTGACCACCGCGACGCGGCGGCTGAGCGCCGTCGTGAGGGCGTCGCGCTGCCGGTCTCCGAGCTCGATGGCGGCCCGCTGCTCGTACCAGGCGACCGCCCGCGCGACGTCGATCGGGATGTCGTCGGTCCGCGCATCGAGCAGGCCGCGGACGTCCTGTGAAACCGTGGCCTCGGCGGTGGCGAGCCGGGGCAGAAAGACGGCCGACTCGTCGCCGGGTCGCTCGACGACGGTGACCAGCTCGCGCTGAACCACCGAGGCGAGGGCGGACTCGAGCGTCTCGGGCTCGGTCTCGAGCAGCTCGGCGGCCCCGTCGAGCAGCACGTTGTGGGGCAGGAAGACGTGGCCGCCCGACGACGCCTCGGCGAGCGCGAACAGCAGGCCTGCCTGGAGCCGCTGTGGCGCGTCGGGCGGTACACCGATCCGCTGCGCGATCCGGTCGGCGGTACGGAAGCCGACGCCGAAGACCTCGTCGGCGAGCCGGTACGGGTTGTCGCGGACAACGTCCACGGCCGACGCGCCGTAGCGGCCGTACGCCTTCACCGCGACGCCGGGTGCGATGCCGTGGCCGGTCAGGAAGACCATGATCTGCTGGATGCCGCGGTGCTTTTCCCACGACGAACGGACCTTGTCCAGCGTTGCGGGTCCGATGCCACGCACCTCGAGCAGCCGTTCGGGTCGGTGGTCCAGGACGTCGAGCGTGTCGAGCCCGAACTCGGCAACGATGCGCTGCGCCATTGTCGGGCCGATGCCCTTGACCCGGCCGGTGCCGAGAAATCGGCGGATCCCGTCCAGCGTCGAAGGAGCGATCTGGACGTACGACGTGGTCTCGAACTGCGGGCCGAACCGGGGGTGCTCGATCCACCGGCCGGTCAGCTGGAGCTCGTCGCCCTCGCGCACGCCGAGCAGCGCACCGGTGGCGGCGAAGTCGCCGTGCTCATCGTCCGAAAGCCTGATCGCGCACCAGCCGCTGTCGTCGTTGGCGAACAGAATGCGGGTGACCGTGCCCTTGATTGTCGTCGTCGACATCCGGCGCATTTTACAGCTTCCGAAAACCGTGCCTGCGGCCGCCGCAGGCACGGTTTTCGGAATTGGGAGCGCGTTCAGACAGTCTTCTCAGGAAAACGGGAGCAGAGGTGCTCGGCGAGCGCCGTGATGGTGAGCGACGGGTTGACGCCGAGGTTGGCGCCGATCACCGAGCCGTCCATGACGTACAGACCGGGGTGGCCGAAGACCTCGCCGAGCGCGTCGATGACGCCGGTGTCGGGGCCGGCGCCGATCGCGCAGCCGCCCAGGATGTGGGCGGTCGAGCCCATGTTGAGGAAGATCTCGTTGAAGCTGTTCTGAGGGATTCCATCGAGCTCCCCGGCGACCTCGCGTGCCACTTGGTTGGCGACCGGGACGTAGGACGGGATGCCGGGTTGACCCGGGTCGGCCTGAGACGTGAGGGCGCGGGTGAAGGGCCACAGCCACTGCCGCTGGCGGACCAGCCGGGTGTGGTTGTCGGCGGTCTGCATCGCCATGAGGACCACCGAGTGCTCGGCCTTGCCCCACGGTCTGGTGACGCGCCAGAAGTCGATCGGGTGTCGCACCGCGCTGCCGAGCCAGCGCAGCGGCCGCGGCGCACCCGGGCCGCCGTCGGCGAGCATGGTCCCGAGCAGCAGCATGACGTCGGAACCTCTGGCAAAGCGAACGGCCTCCATGTGGGTGACCTCGTCGACCTCGGCTTTGGCTGCGATCGCGACGCCCTCCCAGAGGTCGTTCCGGCTGCGCGACGTCATCCCGAGCAACGCCTCCGAGTTGGTCCGCACGACGTTGCCGAGCTCGTCGGAGAGGTGCGGCAGCGCGCCGCGCTCCTTGCACTGCATGAGCAGGCTCACGGTGCCGAGCACACCGGCCGAGAACACGACCTTGCGGGCGGTCAGCGCGCCCCGTTCGGCGAACAGCCGGCGCGTCGACCGGGTCCAGTGCAGGCGGTAGCCGCCGCCGTCGAGCGCCTCGACCACGTCGATGCGGGTCTCCGGCACGATGCGGGCTCCGGCCTTCTCGGCGAGGTAGAGGTAGTTCTTGTCGAGTGTGTTCTTGGCACCCGGCCGGCAGCCGACCATGCAGTTGCCGCAGAACGTGCAGCCGGTGCGGTCGGGGCCGGCACCGTCGAAGTAGGGGTCCGGCACGGTGACGTCGGGCTCACCGAAATAGATGCTGACGTCCGTCGGCTTGAAGCTGTCGCCGCGGCCGCGCCGCTCGGCCGCCCGGCGCAGCGCGTGGTCGGGCTCGCCGAGCTTGGGATTGGTGACCGCGCCGAGCATGCGGCGGGCGGTGGCGTAGTGCGTCGGCATGATCGCGCGCCAGTCCTCGAGGTCGCGCCACTGCGGGTCGTCCCACACCGTGTCGGGGGGCTCGAACAGCGTGTTGGCGTACACCAGGCTGCCGCCGCCGACTCCGATGCCGTGCAGGATCAGCGACTCGCGAAGCAGGTGCAG
>JASFPU010000459.1:0-3495 GCA_050115855.1 Holophagae bacterium | reverse complement strand
GATCCATCATGCTGAGCCGCCTCATCGAGTGGTCGCTGCGCAACCAGGTCTTCATGGTGGTGGCGCTGATCTTCGCGGTGCTCGGCGGGGTGTGGGCGGTGCGAGAGACGCGGCTCGACGCGATTCCCGACCTCTCCGACGTCCAGGTCATCATCTACACCGAGTACGCCGGCCAGGGCCCGCGGGTGGTCGAGGACCAGGTGACGTACCCCCTCACGTCGAAGATGCTGTCGGTGCCTTACGCGAAAACCGTGCGCGGTTACTCATACTTCGGCTTTTCCTTCGTCTACGTGATCTTCGAGGACGGCACCGACCTCTACTGGGCGCGATCGCGGGTGCTGGAGTACCTCAACGGGCTCACCGGTGAGCTGCCGGCCGGCGTCACTCCGCAGCTCGGGCCCGACGCCACCGGCGTCGGCTGGGCCTTCATGTACGTGCTCAACTCGCCCACACGGCCGCTCGACGAGCTGCGCAGCCTCCAGGACTGGTACCTGCGCTACGGACTTATGTCGGTGGATGGCGTGTCGGAGGTCGCCTCGCTCGGTGGGTTCGTGCGCCAGTACCAGGTGGAGGTGGACCCGGTCAGGCTGCGCGCCTTCGACATCTCGCTCGCCGACATCAGCCACGCCATTCAGCGTTCCAATCGCGACGTGGGCGGGCGGCTGCTGGAGAGCGGCGAGAAGGAGCTGGTGGTGCGCGGCCTCGGCTACATCTCCGAGATTCGCGACCTGGAGCAGGTCCCGCTGGCGGTCGGTCCGGGCGGGACGCCGGTGCTGCTGGAGGACGTGGCGCGCGTGACCCTGGGGCCGGAGATCCGCCGCGGCCTCGCCGACTGGAACGGCGAGGGGGAGACCGTGGGCGGCATCATCGTCGTGCGCTCCGGCGCCGACACCCTGTCCACCATCGCCGCCGTCAAGGAGCGTCTCGCGGAGCTCCAGGCGGGCCTGCCGGACGACGTGGAGGTCTCGGTCGCCTATGACCGCACGGCCTTGATCGAGCGCTCCATCGAGACCCTGACGCGCACGCTGATCGAGGAGTCGATCATCGTTGCGCTGGTGTGCGCGGTCTTCCTCTTCCACTTCCGATCGGCCTTCGTGGCGATTCTTTCCATTCCCGTCTCGATCTTGCTCGCCTTCGTGGTCATGAAGGTGCAAGGGCTCGGCGCCAACATCATGTCGCTGGGGGGCATCGCCATCTCCATTGGCGTCCTCGTGGATGCCGCGGTGGTGATGGTGGAGAATGCCCACAAGCACTACGAGGAGTGGCGGGAGGAGCGCAGCCACTTCGAGATCATCCTGCGCTCGGCGCAGGAGGTGGGGCCGACCCTGTTCTTCACCCTGCTGGTGATTACGGTCTCCTTCCTGCCCATCTTCACCCTGCAGGCGCAGGAGGGGCGGCTGTTCCGGCCTCTCGCCTTCACCAAGACCTGGGCCATGGCGGCGTCGTCGGTGGTGGCGGTGACCATCATTCCGGTCCTCATGTACTGGTTCGTGCGGGGCAGGATCCGCTCCGAAGAGCGCCACCCGGTGTCCCGGGTGCTGCGGGCGGCCTACGAGCCGGTGCTCGACCTGGTGCTGCGTTTCCGCTGGGGTGTGCTCCTGCTCGCAGTCGCCGCCGTCGCCTCGCTGGCGATTCCGCTGGCAGACATCGGCTCCGAGTTCATGCCGCCGCTGTGGGAGGGCGACCTGCTCTACATGCCCACCACCTTTCCCGGGATTTCGATCACCAAGGCCAAGGAGCTGCTGCAGCAGACCGACAAGATCATCGCCTCGTTCCCGGAGGTGGAGTCGGTGCTCGGCAAAGTGGGCCGCGCGGAGACCGCCACCGATCCGGCGCCGCTGTCCATGATCGAGACCACCATCGTGCTCAAGGACCCGTCCCACTGGCGGGAGGGCATGACCAAGGAGAAGCTGATTCGCGAGCTCGACGAGGCGATCCAGTTCCCGGGCCTCACCAACTCGTGGACCATGCCCATCAAGACTCGCATCGACATGCTGTCCACCGGCATCAAGACCCCGGTGGGCATCAAGATCGGGGGGCCGGATCTCACCGTGCTCGAGCGCATCGCCAAGGAGGTGGAGGCCGCCGTCAAGCCCCTCGAAGGGACGTTGTCGGCGTACGCCGAGCGGGTGATGGGTGGCACCTACCTCGACGTGGAGATCGACCGCGAGGCCGCCGCGCGTTTCGGCCTCACCGTCGGCGACGTCCAGGACGTCATCGCCACCGCCATCGGCGGCATGAACGTGAGCGAGACCGTGGAGGGTCTCGAGCGCTACCCCATCAACGTCCGCTACCCGCGCGAGCTGCGCGACAACGTGAGTGCGCTGGCCGAGGTTGTGGTGCCGACGCCGGGCGGTGCCCAGGTGCCGTTGCGCCAGCTGGCGACCCTCCACATCCGCCAGGGCCCGCCCATGATCAAGACCGAGAACGCACGCCCCAACGCCTGGGTCTACGTGGACCTGCGCGGTATCGACGTGGGCACCTGGATCGAACGGGCCAGACAGGTGGTGGCGGACGAGGTGGAGGTGCCCGAAGGCTACACGGTCTTCTGGTCCGGCCAGTACGAGTACATGCAACGGGCCCGCGAGCGCCTGATGGTGATCGTCCCCCTGACCCTGTTCCTGATCGTCATCATCCTCTACATCAACATGCGGTCGTTCACCAAGATCTCCATCGTGCTGTTGGCGGTGCCGTTCTCGCTCATCGGCGCGGTGTGGCTGATGTACTTCCTGGGCTACAACTGGTCGATCGCGGTGTGGGTCGGCATCATCGCGCTCGCGGGTCTCGATGCGGAAACCGGCACCGTGATGCTGCTCTACCTCGATCTGGCCTACGAGCGGTGGAAGAAGAAAGGCGCCATGGCCAACCTCGCGGACCTCGCGCGGGCGGTGCACGAGGGTGCGGTGCAGCGGATCCGGCCCAAGGCCATGACCGTCACCACCACGTTCATCGCTCTGCTGCCGATCCTGTGGGCCACCGGCACCGGCGCCGACGTCATGAAACGGATCGCCGCCCCGATGGTGGGCGGCATCGTCACATCGTTCATCGGCGAGCTGATCGTCTATCCGGTCATTTTCTTCATCTGGAAGGCGAGAGGGCTCGAGAAAGTTCCGCTCACTGAGCAGCATGCTGAAAACTGAGGAGGCTCTGATGAAAAAAATGACACTGAAGACCATGATCCTGTTTGCGGTACTGGGCTGTGTCGCGGTTGCAGAAGCGAGCACGTTTGACACGGTGATGGAGCACTACGAGCCGGTGCGGCTGGCTCTCATGGGCGACTCCATGGAGGGCGTCAGTCAACATGGCGCGGCCATGGCGGCGGCGCTGCGCGGTTTGCAGTCCGACTTCTCGGCCGAGCGCGCCGGCGTCTCCGGCGATGCCGCATCGGTTGTGCAGGACACGCTCGACGCCATGATCGCCGCGGCGGACGAGATCGCGAAAGCGCAGTCACTGCAGGCGGCCCGCGACGCGTTCTACGACCTGTCCATGCCGCTG
>JASFPU010000458.1:0-3501 GCA_050115855.1 Holophagae bacterium | reverse complement strand
ACTTCATGCCGGCGTTCGAGGAGGGGATGGCGCGGCAGAACGCCGAGGTCGCGGCCATCGTCGCCAACCCCGATCCGCCGACCTTCGACAACACCATCGCCGCGCTCGACCGGTCGGGCGAGCTGCTCGAGGAGGTGTCGCGCGTGTTCTTCGCCCTCGCCGGGTCGAACACCAACGACCAGATCGAGGACATCCAGCAGGAGGTGTCGCCTCAGCTGGCCGCGCACCGCGACGCGATCCAGCTCGACCCCGGGCTGTTCGCCCGGATCAAGGCCGTGTACGACGAGCGGGACGCGCTCCAGCTCGACCGCGAGCAGCGCTACCTGCTCGAGCAGCTGTACGCCCAGTATGTGCGCAACGGCGCGCTCCTGTCGGACCGCGACCAGACACGGCTCAAGGAGATCAACCAGCGCCTGTCGGAGCTGCGGGTCACATTCAACCGGAACCTGCTCGCCGAAACCAACGACTTCAAGCTGGTGATCACCGACCCATCACAGCTGGCCGGGTTGCCGCCCGGCGTCATCGAGACCGCTGCCGAGACCGCCGCCCGCGACGGGCTCGAGGACAGCTGGGTCTTCACGACCCACAAGCCGAGCATGCTGCCATTCCTGACCTACGCCGAGGACCGCGATCTGAGGCGGCAGCTGTACACGGCCTACACCACGCGCGGCAACCGGGACAACGAGCACGACAACAAGGCGGTCATCGCCGAGATCGTCAACCTGAGGATCGAAAAGGCGAAGCTGCTCGACTACGACACGTTCGCCGACTACCAGCTCGAGCCGCGCATGGCGAAGACCCCGGACAACGTCTACGCGCTGCTCGACCGCCTGTGGGACGCGTCGCTGCCGGTGGCCAAGGACGAGGTCCGTCAGATGCAGGCGATCATCGACGCCGAGGGCGGCGACTTCGCGCTCGCGCCGTCGGACTGGTGGTACTACGCCGAGAAGCTGCGCAGAGCGTCCTACGACCTCGACGACAGCGAGCTTCGGCCGTACTTCGAGCTCGGCAACGTCCGCGACGGGGTGTTCTACGTCGCCAACCGGCTCTACGGGCTGACCTTCGAACCCCTCGAGGGCATGCCCAAGCCGCACCCCGACGCCGAGGTGTTCGAGGTCTTCGACGCCGACGGCTCGCACGCCGCGGTGATCTACATGGACTACTTCCCACGCGAGAGCAAGCAACAGGGTGCCTGGTGCGGCCGCTTCCGCAGCCAAAACCGCGCGGATGGCGTCGAGGTCGACCCGGTGATCAACCTGGTGACCAACTTCACGCCGCCGACCGGCGGCACGCCGGCGCTGCTCAGCCTGGACGAGGTCGAGACCCTGTTCCACGAGTTCGGCCACGCCCTCGACGGTATCCTCTCCGACGTCACCTACCGAACGTCGTTCCGATCGCCCGACTTCGGTGAGCTGCCGAGCCAGATCATGGAGCATTGGGCGGTCCAGCCGGAGGTGCTGAAGGTCTACGCACGGCACTACGAGACCGGCGAACCGATCCCCGACGAGCTGATCGCCAAGATTTCCAACTCGCGCTTCTTCAATCAGGGCTTCGACCAGGTCGAGTACCTCGCCGCGAGCCTGCTCGACATGGCCTACCACACCCTGACCGAGCCGACCACGCTCGACATCAACGCGTTCGAGCGGACCACCTTCGACGAGATCGGTCTGATCCCGGAGATCGTCTCCCGCTACCGGACGACGTACTTCGCGCACATCGTCGGCGGCTATGCCGCCGGGTACTACGGCTATATCTGGTCGGGGGTGCTCGACAACGACGCGTTCGCCGCCTTCGAGGAGACCAGCCTGTTCGACCAGGCCACGGCGCAGCGGTTCCGGAAGGAGATCCTCGAGGTGACCGGCTCGCGGGACTACATGGACATGTGGCTCGCCTTCCGAGGCCGCGAGCCGGACATCGAGCCGCTGCTGCGCAATTTGGGGCTGGAGCAGCGCGGCGTCTGACGCCACACGGGGGCGCCGCCGAGCGGCGCCCCCGAGGCACATTGAGGGAGTGGCGGGCGTTCAGTCGTTGGACGACGTCGCCCGACCGCGATCCGCCTGGGGTCCGCGATCGATGATCATGACCTCCGCTTCGCCGCAGATCGGCTCACCGGTCACGGTCACGGCGACGAGCTGGAAGGTGTTGGAGTCGTTGAGCACCAGGCCGTCGATCGCCTTGATGTCGTCCATCAGGAACTTGGCGACGAAGAAACCGAGATCGTCGGCCTTCCAGGTGTCGATGGCGACGCCGCTCAGGTAGACGGAGTAGGCGTCGACGTCGGCGTACGGGACATCGGTGTGGACGGTGACCACCGTCCCCGAGCTTCGGAGGTTCAGGGTCTGGGGAGCGATCCTGATCTCGTTGTCGCAGGCCGATGCGTCGGTCGGCAGCGCGGCGATCATGACCGCCAGTGCGAGCGTCAGTCCGATGGTTCCGGTGATGGTCTGCAGGTGGAAGCGTTTCATGGGCCCTCCATGAGTGTGGTCTCGGCGACCGGTTGCTCGATACGGCGGGGGCGCCCCGGGGGCGTCCGGTTGGCCGACGGCCGATCCGTCGTCCTGCCGCTGTCTCGAGCTACTGCACGACCGGTGCCAGGCCGGTCGGGTTTCGGCAAGTATAAGTACGATAGTGATTTATCAGTTCATATCTGAGGTATCGAAGTCTCGCAGCGAGTCGATCGGACCCGTGGCGTGGGGCCTTAGGACACAGCAGCAGTTGGAGGGGCGGCGTGAGAAGTAGGGTGGACCGCAGCAAAGGAATGGGCGCGCTCCGGTCGAGGTTTCTGAATCATCGGCCTTCTGGGCCGCCTCGCCTTGCGGTCGAGGCGACCCAGCGTCGCCCGATCAGCGCGGCGCTCGAAGAAGGCCGGAGAAGCTGCGGCCGCGCTGATCGGGCGCCGGCGGCCTTCCTGCTGACCGAAAGGTCTGCACGCTGTTGAGGGCTCGGGCTCGGCGGTTGCCCGGCATGACATTGTGACGAACGTGATCGGCACCGGGACGCGACGCCACACAATGTCAAGCCCGGCACGCCCGCCAGAACTATTGAACTCGCGGGGATCGAGGCGCTCATGGCTCTGGATGCAGCAATCGCCAGGTCATGGCGCGGACCTCATCGAAGAGGCTGCGGGAGATCGTGGCCATCCGGCGATCGATGACACCGGCACCGATGAGAAGGGCGAGGTGGGTGTCGACCTCCCGTGCCGAGCCGTACGCGACTCGCCAGTGGTAGGCGCGGTCCTTGCCGGAACGACCCAGGCCCTCGGCGAGGTTGGCCGGAACCGACGACGCCGATCGGATCACCTGATCAGCCAGGCTCCGGTATGCGCCCGGGAGCAGCGAGACGAGCTTGATGGCGATACCGGCGCCTTGAACGGCCTTGGTGTGGGCGATGAACTCTGATGTCGGTTTCGCGTCGCGCATGATCACCTCCGATTCGTTCATGCGCGTTCCACCAGTCGATGAGAGGTCCGGTTTCAAGGGTCGACCGGAGGGAGATTCGTCA
>JASFPU010000457.1:0-3504 GCA_050115855.1 Holophagae bacterium | reverse complement strand
CCGGCACGCTGAAGGGAGTCAGGGAGTGAGCGACGAAATCCGCCGTGAGGACTGGGAGGTGCTCGGCGTCGAACCCGGCGCCGACCTCGAGAAGGTCCACCGCGCCTACCACACCCGCCGGAACCTGTTCTCCGAAAGCTCGCTGGCGACCTACTCGCTGATCGGCACCGACGACCGACGCGAGCTGCTGGCCCGGATCGACGAGGCGTTCATGCGGATCTCCAACGCGGCGGCCGACCTGACCGCCGCCGCGAGCCGGAACGACGACGAGGACCACGAGATGGACGCCTCGCTCGCCGGCCTGCGCACGCCGACCGACCTGGTCGGGGACCCCGGCGCATTCCTCCGGCACCACCGGTTGGTGTCCGGTTTGACCCTCGAGCAGGTCTCGGTCGAGACCAAGGTCCGCCCCTACGTGCTGGCCGCGATCGAGAAGGAGGAGTGGGACAAGCTGCCCGCAACCGTCTTCGTCCGCGGCTTCGTGCTCCAGGTCGCCCGACTACTGCGCATCGACGAGCCCGAGGCGCTGGCCGCCGCCTTCGTCGACAAGATGCGGGCCGAGCGGGGCGACGACTGACGCGGCGGCGTCCAGCAGCGCGCTACGACTCGACCGCCGGGGGCGCGCCCGCACCCGGGAACAGGGCCATGAACTCCGGGTCGCCGAGCAGACCATGCATCGAGGGGATCAACAGCGGCAGGTACGGGTCCTCGAAGCCCATTTCGAAGGCCCGCCTCGTGTTGTCGATCGCGCACTCCCGGCGGCCGACCACGGCGCAGGCTCGGGCGAGCTCGAATCGTGTGCCGGCATCGTCGACGGTCTGTCCGGTCGCGAGCTCGAGCTGCTGTTCCGCCTCGTCCATCCGCCCGGCCGCCGCGTAGAGCTGGACCAGGAACGCGTGGTCATCGGCGGTCCACGGTTCGCCCTGCTTGGCGTCGAGGAACGCCTGCTCCTCCCGATCGACGAGCCGCCACACCTGCTGGTGGTCCCCCGCCGCCGCCATCGCCGTCACCAGGTCGATCACCGCGCCGCGTTCGTTGTGGCTCAGGCCCTGGCGTCGGATCCGGTCCAGGTTGCGCCGGAGGTACAGCACGCCTGAGTCCGGGTTGCCCGCGGCGGTCAGCACGTAGCCCAGGTTCGGCAGAGCGTAGGGATGGTCGGGTTCGAGGTCGAGCGCCCGTTCGAGGATCTGCTGCGCCTCGGCGTAGCGGCCCTGGACCGCCACCGTCCAGCCGAGCAGGCTCTGGTAGTTGGCGACGTCGGGGCTGAGCGCGATCAGCCGACGACAGGCGGCCTCGGCGGCCTGGGGGTCGGGCAGCACGGTGATGTGCATGAACGCCAGGTTGACGAGTGGGACCGTGCCCTGCGGGTCGATGTCGGCTGACTTCTCGAACGCAGCGACCGCCTCCTCGTAGCGCCCGAGCTCGAGCAGGATCCGCCCCATGTTGTTGTGAGCGGGTCCATTGCTCGGGTAGAGCCCGGTGACCAGCTGATACTCCTCCAAGGCGCCCTCGAGGTCGGCGTCGACGAACTGCCGGTTGGCCGCACGCAGCATGAGGTACTCGTCCCGGGGCAGCGTTTCGCCATCCGCCAGCGCTCGCCGCAGCTCGTCGCGACCGCGTTCGGGATCGCCGCCGAACTGGATCAACAGCAGCCCCAATGAGCCGCGACAGGTCGCGAACTCGGGGTCGAGATCGAGCGCCAGCTCGTAGAGCCGGATCACCTCGTCGAACTGACCCTGCCCCCACCGCTCGTTGCCGAGGGCGAAGTAGTGCAGCGCCTCCCAGGATGACGTCGTCACGTCGGCGATCGGGAAGTCCGTCTTCTCGATCGATTCCAGCGACTCACCGAGCCGGGTCCGCAGCTCTCGGCTGAGCTCGTCGATGGCGTGCAGCAGGACACCTTCGCGGCTCTGGGCGGTGGTCCGGATCTCCTCGACGTGCCGCCCGGTCTGGGGGTCGACGATGGCGGCCTCGAGCTCGAAGCCGTCGCCTGCATCGACGATCCGCGGCAGGATCAAAGCGCGGATTCCCGCGAACCGGCAGATGTCCCGGCCGAGCTTCTCGTCGATGAAGCTGTCCGGCGGCGTGCGCATCAGCCGCAGGGTCTCGTCGACCTGATGGCGGCGATAGAGCGCGGCGTACGGCGACTGCTTGAGATCGGTCTCGATCGCGGTGCGGAGCGCGAGATCGAAGGTCTCGTCACCGGTCTCGTTGGCGACGTCGGCGACGATGATGCGATCGTGGTCGGTGAACGCCAGGGTCGGACGGCTCCACTGCCAGATCATGACCGCCGCGACGATCGCCGCGATCAGTCCCGTCAGGCCGCCGATCAGAACGCGGCGCCGCCGACCCTCGTCGCCGGCTGCCGCGAGCTCATCCGCCCCGTCGTCGACCAGCAGCTCCCGGAGATCGTCGGCAAGCTCTCCCGCCGTCGCGGTCCGGACTTCGCGGTCCTTGGCCAGGGCCCGCCTGAGCACGCCGTCGAGCCCCGGCGGTATCCCGTCCACCGAGCTCGCGAGCGACGCCGGTTCTTCGGTCAGCACCCGGCGCAGGGTCTCCGGCACGGAGCCCGAGTGGAACGGCGACCGGCCGGTAATCAGCTCGTACAGGACGCAGCCTGCGGAGAAGATGTCGGTCCGGGCGTCGACCTGGATCGCCGCCGCCTGCTCCGGCGACATGTAGGCCGGCGTTCCGACGACGGCGCCGTCCTGGGTCTGATCGGCGGTACAGGCCGCCGCCGGGCTCTCCGACGCACTCGGCCCGCCGTCATTCTCCGCCGCGATCAGCCGGGCCAGCCCGAAGTCGAGCACCTTGAGACGATCGTCGGCGTCGATCATGAGGTTCGACGGTTTGATGTCGCGGTGGATCGCCCCCTTGCGGTGGGCCGCCTCGAGCGCCTCGGCGAGCTGGATGCCGATCTCGACGACCTCTGCGGCCGCCAGAGGTCCGCGTCCGAGCCGGTCCTTCAGCGTTTCGCCGACAACCAGCTCGGACGCCAGGAAGAGCTTTCCGTCGTCGGTCTCCCCAGCTTCGTAGATCGTCGCGACACCGGGATGGCTGATCGTCGCCGCCGCCCGGCACTCGCGGAGGAAGCGCGCGCGGTTCTTCCTCTCGCCAGCGAGCTCGGGTTTGATCAGCTTGAGGGCGACATCGCGCTCGAGCACCGGATCACGGGCGCGGTAGACGACACCCATCGCACCCTCACCCAGCAGCTCCAGAATCTCGAAGCGAGAGACGCGATCGGGGACGCGGTCAGGGCCGAAAGTGGGCTTCTCCATTGCCTTCTTTCGAAGTCTATCATCGGCCTTCTCCGTCGCCCGCGCCGGTGTCCCTACCCGTGTTCGCAGGATCCCCGACTCAGGGAGTGGCGGTCTCGCCCTGCTAGAATCGGGCCGTTCCCCTTCGGGAGGGCTCTATGACAACCTCCGCTCCGTACCAGGCCACCCACAAGGTCCGCTTCGTCACCGCCGCTTCGCTGTTCGACGGCCACGACGCGGCGATCAA
>JASFPU010000456.1:0-3508 GCA_050115855.1 Holophagae bacterium | reverse complement strand
GATGGTCTCGGCCTTGTGGTCGGCGGTGTAGATATAGACGGGCATGACGCTGCAGTCGCCGTTGAGCAGCCCCGTGCTGGTATCGATGTAGGTGACCGACTGCGCCATCATCGACGGGTTGCGCGGCAGCTCCCGCCACTTGAGGCTGCCCTCGTTCCAGCCGGCGTTGATGATCTTGGCGACGCCGGCAATGCCGAACACCGACTGCACGCCGGGAACGTTGCGGATCCGCCACTCGAAGTCGTCGATCAGGCTCATGATCGCGTGCTCGGTGCACGCTTCGGGGTGGGTCTCGACGATGGTCGTGATGACGTCGACGCCGATGGAGAAGTGCGAGGTGATCACGTCGGTGTCGATGTTGTACTGCGAGTCGGCCCGCAGCTCGGGGACCCCGGCGTGGAGATCGCCGATCTTGATCTGGGTCGCCTTCCAGCCTCCCACCACGAACAGGACGGCGGCAACAGCGACGATGGTGGCCGCCACCCGAGGCATGGTCACGTTGCCGAGCGCCTTCCACAGGCGGTCCATGGTGACGGCGCGCTTGACCAGCTTCTGCTGGTAGTGCGCGTCGAGCTGGACGTAGGACAGCAAAACCGGCACCAGGATCAGGTCGACCAGGATGATCACGGCAACACCGAGGCTGGCGGTGATGGCCATCTCCTGGATCATGCGGATCTCGATGAGCATGATGGTGATGAAGCCGATGGTGTCGGACAGCAGCGCGATGCCGCCGGGAATCAGCAGCCGACGGAAGGTCTTGCGTGCGGCGTCGAGGCTGTTGGGGCTGTCGAAGACCTCCGCCCGGAAGGCGCTCACCATCTGCACGCCGTGACTGACGCCGATCGCGAACACCAGAAACGGCACCAGGATCGACATCGGGTCGATGCCGAACCCGATGACGGTGAGTAGTCCCAGCTGCCAGATGACCGCCGTCAGGGCGCAGCCGACGATGATCACTGTCAGCTTGAAGTTCTGTGAGTATATGTAGACGAAGGCCGTCGTGATGATGAACGCGATCAGGAAGAACAGCACCACTCGGGCCGCCCCGGCGGCGAGATCGCCGATGACCTTGGCGAAGCCGATGATGTGGTAGTCGAAGTCGACCCCCACGTCGTGGTTGGAGTACTTGTCGCGAATGGCCTCGAGCTGGTCGGCGACGTTGATGTAGTCGAGCTTCTCGCCGGTGTTGGGGTTGATCTCGAGGAGCTCGGCGGCCACGATGGCGGCCGAGAAGTCGTTCGCCACCAGCCGTCCCATGTAATTCGACTTGAGGATGTTCTCACGGACCTTGGCGAGCCCTTCCTCGGTCGGCTCGAAGTCGTCGGGGATGATGTTGCCGCCCGAGATGCCGTCCTCCACCACCTCGGTGAAGCGGACGTTGGGAGTGTAGAGCGACATGACCCGCGTCCGGTCGACGCCGGGAATGAAGAAGACCTCGTCGGTGACCTCCTTGAGGACCTCGAAAAAGTGCGGCGTGAAGATGTCGCCTTCCTGGGCCCGGATGGCGATCACGATCCGGTTGGCGCCGCCGAAAGCGTCGCGGTACTCGAGGTAGGTCTTCATGTACGAGTGCTTCAGCGGGAGCATCTTGGCAAAGCCGGCGTCGATCCTGAGGTGCGAGGCCTGCCATGCCATCAGAATCGTCAGGACGATGAAGAGAGCGACGACCAGTCGGCGGTTGCCGAAGATGGCGTGTTCGAAAAATTTGGTCATGGGTGTCTCTCCCCTCACTCGGAACCGGACATGAGGTCGGCCAGGGTGGTGGCTCGCACGCCGAACTCGCCGCTCATGATCAATGTCCCATCGCGGGCCTCGACGATGGCGGAGATGCCCCGCCGGTCCCCCTGCGCATGCAGCTGGAAGCTGAGACCGCCGTCCTGTGACACGAGCACCGTGCCGCCGAGTCCTGCGATGACGATGTTTCCGTCGCCGAGGAGAAGTCCATCCGTCAGCATGGCGACGGTGTCGGTCTCGAGCTCCTGCCAGGTTTCCCCGGCGTCCTCGGACCGGAAGAGATGACCGCGCAGCCCGAAGAGCAGCACGGTCTCTTCGTCGAGCGGCAGCACGCCGAAGAACGATCCTTCATAGGGAGAGGGCAGCTCGATCCAGGTCAGCCCACCGTCGTCGGAGCGGAAAACGGTTCCCGCCTCACCGGCCATGAACAGGCGGTCGCCCCCTGCCGGCCGGATCTTGTGGAGGTGCCAGTCGAGATCGCCGATCGGCTCGAAATCCCAGGTCTCGCCGCCGTCCACGGTTACCAGGTGGGTGCCATAGGCGCCGATGGCGACGCCGTTCTCCGGGTCGGAGAACCAGACATCGAACAGCGGTGCTTCCTCCTCCGGCGCCCAGTTGACGAGCTTCCAGGTGGAGCCGCCGTCGCTCGTCTTGAGGATCGCCGAGTCGTGGCCGACAGCCCACCCCATCTCACCATCGATGAAGAACACGCCGGTCAGCATCGTACGGGTGGGACACGGGCGCTGCTGCCACGTCTGTCCGACATCGGTTGAGACGAGGATGTGTCCTCGCTCACCGACCGCGACCACGGCATCGCCGGCGAGCGCCAGGTCCAACAGGAGCGAGCTCGGAGCGAGTCGAGCCATGATTGCCGGCTCGGGCTCCACGTCCTCCTGCGCCTGCAGCGGGGCGCTGACGATGATCAACAGTCCGATCATCAGTGCAATCGGTCCCCGAAGAGTCGCAGTGAACAACTGATAGTGGCGGGTGACTCGGTCGGTCACCCTGGCTGACGGCGTGCCCGAGCGTGCATCCATCTGGCGGTCTCCCTGGTTTGCATGACAGAACGAAACAAGAGGACGGGCCCGAGGGCCCGTCCGCAGTTTCGCGATCTCAGCGTCAGCGTGTTCCGGAGCGGCGCAGAGCCGCCGGCGTGTAATCCTCGAGCGTGCGCTCGATGTTGAACTCATACGGCGGGTACTCGCTGTTCAGACCGATGGCGAGGTACCGCCCGGCCTGCAGGTCGATGTGGGTCTCGAGCGAGGTCCACAGGCTCGGCACGTTGTAGTACACCATGGCGTGGCCCTCGGAGACGCGCCACAGCTGGTCGCGGTTGTCGTAGACATCCTCCACCAGAATCTGCCAGCTGTCCTCGTCGAAGTAGAAGGTCCGCCGCTTGTAAATGTGCCGCGCGTCGTCCCGGAGCGTCGCATCCACCACCCACACCCGGTGCAGCTCGTAGCGGGCGTACTCCGGATTGGGGTGCAGCGGGGTCAGGATGTCCTTGAACTTCACCGACGGGTCCTGCAGCTTGTACGAGTTGTAGGGGACGTAGATCTCCTTGCGTCCGATCAGCTTCCAGCTGTAGCGGTCCGGTGCGCCGTTGAACATGTCGAACTGGTCCGAGGTCCGCATGGAATCCGCAGCGGTGCCCGGGTTGTCGTAGGCCACGTTGGGCGCGCGGCGGACGCGGCGCTGGCCGGGGTTGTAGAGCCACGCGTTGCGGTGCTCCTTGACCTGGTCGAGGGTCTCCGCCACCAGCAGGATGCCGCCC
>JASFPU010000455.1:0-3510 GCA_050115855.1 Holophagae bacterium | reverse complement strand
CGGGAAGCGGTCGCCAACGGCGCCGCACGGCTCGGTTTCAGCGGCAACGGCGCCGATGTCCCGGCCGGTCTCGAGAACTATATCGACCACACGATGCTCAAACCCGATGCCACCCCGGACGCCATCGACCGGCTGTGCGACGAGGCGAAGCGGTACCGTTTTGCAGCGGTCTGCATCCACCCCGTGTGGGTGCGCCGTGCGGCTCGACAGGTTCGGGGCTCGAAGGTCAAGGTCGCGTCGGTGGTCGGCTTTCCGCTCGGCGCCAATGTTCCGGAGATCAAGGCGATGGAAGCGCGCCGGGCGATCCGTGACGGCGCACGAGAGATCGACATGGTGATCAACATCGGCGCGCTCAAGGGAGGCGACCACGATCTGGTGCGCCGAGACATCGCCGGCGTGTCCGACGCCTGCCGGGAGGTCGGCGCGCTCAACAAAGTGATCATCGAAGCGGCCTACCTGACCGATGAGGAGAAGGTGCTCGCCTGTCGTCTCGCCCAGCTCGCCCACGCCGACTTCGTCAAGACCTCGACCGGCTTCGGACCGGGCGGGGCGACGGTGTTCGACGTCGCGCTGATGCGCGAGACCGTGGGCTCCAAGATGGGTGTCAAGGCGGCCGGCGGCATCCACACCGCCGACGAGGCACGCGCCATGATCGGAGCCGGTGCGAACCGGATCGGTGCGTCGGCCGGCATCCGGATCGTGACCGGTGACGAAGGAGGTTCCGGTGAGTCGTATTGACCTGCGATCGTACGTCTTCCTCGACAGCCTGCAGCCGCAGTACGCGGCCTTTCTCGGCACCATCGCTCAGGGGTTCCTGCCGCTCGCCGGTGATGCGTCGCTCTACGTCGAGATCTCGCCCGGGATTGAGATCAACCGGCTCACCGACATCGCCCTCAAGTCAACCAAGGTGCGCCCCGGGATGCAGATCGTCGAGCGCTACTACGGGCTGCTCGAGGTCCACTCCGAGGACCAGGCCGAGACCCGGGCGGCGGGCGCCGCCATCCTCGATGAGCTCGAGCTGGGAGAGGCCGATCGTCGCAAGCCGACGATTCTCTCGAGCCAGGTCATCCGGCGCCTCGACGACCACCAGGTGCAGCTCATCAACCGAATGCGGCACGGCCACATGATCATCCCCGGCCAGACCATGTACGTGATGGAGGTCGAGCCCGCGGCGTACGCGGCGCTCGCCGCCAACGAGGCGGAGAAGGCGGCCGAGATCAACATCCTCGAGGTCCGGGCCTTCGGCTCGATGGGGCGGGTCTACCTCGGGGGTGAGGAGAAGGACATCGATGTCGGGTGGAGAGCGGCGGTCGACGCCATCGAAGCGGTGACGGGCCGTGAAAAGGACTGATCTATTTCTCGATTTTCCGGGGTTTCGTCAGACGAAACCCCGGAAAATCGAGCCCAGAGCGCGCACACGTCTGAAGGGAGTTTCTTATGGCTGAGGCACTCGGAATGATCGAGACGAGGGGATTCGCCGCAATGGTCGAGGCGTCGGACGCCATGGTCAAGGCCGCCAAGGTCGAGCTGGTGTCGTACGAGAAGACCGGTGGTGGGTACGTCACCGCCGTCGTCCGTGGCGATGTGGCGGCGGTCAAGGCGGCGGTCGAGGCCGGCGTCCGGGGCGCCCAGAACGTCGGTGAGGTCGTGTCGACCCACGTCATCGCGCGGCCCCACACGAACATCGACGCGGTGCTGCCGCTCGGCCGCGGTGAGCCCGCGACCGCCAAGCGGAAGGGCTGATGCTGCTCGGAAAGGTCGCCGGCACCCTGGTGGCCAGTCGCAAGGACGAGGGCCTGACGGGTCAGACCTTCCTGCTCGTCAGGCAGCTCGACCTCGATGGCGCCGAGGTGTCCGGTCACGTCGTCGCGGTCGACTGCGTCGGTGCCGGCGAGGGCGATGTCGTGTTGTGGGCGTCGGGCTCATCGGCGAGGCAGACCGAGCAGACCCGCGACCGACCGTGCGACGCGGTGGTCATGGCCATCGTCGACAGCTGGGAGGTCGGCGGCGAGGTCCGCTACCGGAAGACGCCGGCCGACGGCGAGTGGGCGAGCTGATGACGCGGGTGCGACACCGGGTGCCCCCGAGAGAGCGCTGTCGGAGACGCCGATGAGAACCATCACCGACAGCGAGATCCAGGCGATCATCGCCCGGGTGCGGCACCGGGTCGCGCCGCGGGAGGGGCGTTCGGCGCCGCCGGTCGGTCCGGGTGACGGTGTCCACGAAACGGTGGACGCCGCGGTGGCGGCGGCGCGAGCGGCGTTCGAGGGGTACCGCGCTCAGGGACTCGACGTCCGCCGCAGGATCGTCGACCGGCTGCGCGAGGCCCTGCGCGGCCACGCCCGCGAGCTCGCGGAGATGGCACGCGCGGAGACCGGGCTCGGACGGGTCGAAGACAAAGTGCTGAAGAACCTCCTGGTGATCGACAAGACGCCCGGTCCCGAGGACCTCGAGCCGGAAACCTGGACCGGCGACCACGGGCTGACGCTGACCGAGCCGGCGCCGTTCGGGGTGATCGGCGCCATCACGCCGACGACCAACCCGACCGCGACCATCATCAACAACACGATCGCCGCGATCTCGGCCGGCAACGCGCTGGTGTTCAACGTCCATCCCAACGCCAAAACGGTGTCGGTTCACACGATCGGCATCATCAATCGAACCATCGTCGACGCCGGCGGGCCGGATGATCTCGTGACCACCGTGCCCGAACCGACGATTGACAGCGCCCAGGAGCTCATGAACCACCCTGGCGTGAGGATTCTCCTGGTCACCGGCGGTCCGGGAGTGGTCGCCGAGGCGCGCAAGACCTCGAAGCGTGCGATTCTGGCCGGTCCGGGCAACCCGCCGGTGGTGGTCGACGCCACCGCCGATCTCGAGCTCGCCGGTCGGGAGATCGTCCGCGGCGCGTCGTTCGACAACAACCTGATCTGCACCGACGAGAAGGAGGTCTTCGTCGTCGCCTCGGTCGCCGACCGACTGCTCGAGGCGATGGCTGACGCCGGCGGCCATGTGCTCGCCGAGCACGAGCTGGCCAAGATCGAGCGGCTGATCTTCGCCGAGGCCACCCACGACGGCACGCCGGGTCGGATCAACCCGAGGTGGATCGGCCAGGACGCCGGCGCCATTCTCGCCGAGATCGGGGTCCGGCATGCCGACCACGTCCGCCTTTTGGTGGCCGACGTGCCGGTCGAGCACAGCCTGATCTGGACCGAGCAGATGATGCCGGTGATGCCGGTCGCACGGGTCGCGGACGTCGACCGCGCGATCGAGCTGGCGGTCAGAGCCGAGCACGGCTGCGGCCACACCGCCTCGATCTTCTCGCACAACGTCGACACCATCACCCGCATGGCGCGCGCTATCGACGTCAGCATTTTCGTCGCCAACGCGGCGACGCTCGCCGGCCTCGGCGACGGCGGCGAGGGCTTCACGTCGTTCTCGATCGCCAGCCCGACCGGCGAAGGCCTGACCCGACCGAGAAGCCTGTCGCGCGAGCGTCGGCTGGCGATC
>JASFPU010000454.1:0-3519 GCA_050115855.1 Holophagae bacterium | reverse complement strand
CGGCGACGACCTCGACTACCACGGCTGCCTGGCCGCGAAAAACCGTGACAGGGGTTTCCTGTTCCACGCGCCGCTTGGGGTCGAGATGCGGTGCTGCTCGCCGCGAGCGACGAGGGGCTCAGGGTCGTCGATGCAAGCGATCCGTCGCATTCGCTTGAAATCGCTGCCCACGGAGCTGACCCTGGTCGGCTGCTACGACCCCCCGGTCCGGGCGGTCGACATCGCACTCACCGGCGGCATTCCGTTTGTCGTGGACCGCACCGAGGGCCTCGCCATCTGGCGGCTGTGCACGATCTTCACCGACAGCTTCGAGTCACGCTCGACCGAGGGCTGGGACCGCGAGCCGGCGGACTGACCTCATGGGTCGGCCGGCGCCTCGGCGCCGCGTCGGTCGCTCGCGAGACGCGCGCGCCACCAGTCGAGCAGATCGGACAGCGTCTGACGGAGCGGAATCTCGGCACGCCACCCCGTGGCGGCCGCGATCTTCGAGGGGTCGCCGATCAGCCACGAGATGTCGGATCGGCGGAGCCGCTCGTCGTCGACGTCGACTCGAACGTCGCACCGGCTGAGATCGCAGAGCTGCTCGACGACCTCTGAGATCGCGACGCCGCGACCGGTACAGACGTGAAAGACCTCACCGGCGTGACGGCGGTCGGCGGCCATCCGGCACGCGCGGACCGCGTCCCGGACGTCGGTGAAATCGCGCACCGCGGCGAGGTTGCCGACCCGCAGCACCGGCGGCGCAAGCCCGGCCTCGATCTCGGCGATCTGCCGCGCGAAGGAGGAGGCGACGAAGTGATCGGGCCGCCCTGGACCGGTCAGGTTAAAGAACCGGACCCGGACCGCCGCCAGCCCGCGCGCCGCGTGGAACTGGCCGGTCAGCAGATCCTGTGCCGCTTTCGAGGTTCCGTACGGCGACAGCGGCGCGATCGGGGTGTCCTCGGTGAGCGGGGCCGAGCCGTCGGGGACGTGGCCGTAGATCTCGGCGGTCGACGACACCACCACGATCGGATCGAGCTCGAGTCGCGCGACCGCGTCGAACAGGTGCACCGTACCGATCGCATTGATCTCCAGCGAGCGTGCGGCGAAGTCCCATGACCGGGCGACCGACGACGCCGCGGCGAGGTGGAAGATCACGTCGGGCCGGGCGTCCGACAGCACGCGTTCGACCGATGGCGGTTCGACCAGATCGCCGTCGACGAGATGGATGCCCGGCGCGGCTGTGTGCACCGCGTCTTGGTCGTACTCACCCCAGCCGAGCCCCCAGAGCTCGACCGCCGGATCGTGGCGCCGGAGCTCGCTGATCAGGTGGCCGCCGACGAAGCCGGTGACGCCGGTGATCAGGATTCGCATGCCGCCTCGAGGTACCGGGCCAACGCGTTCTGCCAGGTCGGCATGGGTCGTCCGAGCAGCTGCTCGAGACGCGTCGTGTCGAGCACCGAGTAGGCCGGCCGAGGTGCCGGTCGTGGAAACTCGTCGGTGGTCACGGCTCGAACCTCGACGTCGGCGCCGAGCAGCCGCACGATTTCCTCGGCGAAGCCGTGCCAGGTGGTCGCGCCGCGGTTGACCGCATGAACGACGCCGACGGCGTCGCGCTCGGCGAGATCGAGCATCGCGGCGGCGAGATCGACGGAGTAGGTCGGCGAGCCGTGCTGGTCGCCGACCACCCGCAGCGGGTTGGTGCCCCGTTCGACCTGGCCGCGGATGGCATCGACGAAGTGACGTCCGCCGTGGCCGTAGAGCCAGGCCGTGCGCACGATGAGATGGCGAATCGCGGCGGCCGCGGCGCGCTCGCCGAGCAGCTTGGTGCGGCCGTAGGCACCGATCGGTGCCACCGGGTCGGTCTCGCGATACGGACGATCGGCGGTGCCGTCGAAGACGTAGTCGGTCGAGACGTGAATGAGCGTCGCGTCGACCGCGTTGCAGGCGCGGGCGAGATGGTCCACGGCGGTGGCATTCACGGCGCGCGCCTCGCTCTCGTGAGCTTCGCAGTCGTCGACGGCGGTGTCGGCGGCACAGTTGATCACCAAGCCGGGGCGCGAGGTCGAGACCCACCGAGCGACCGCGTCCGGGTCGGTGATGTCGAGGGTGTCGATGTCACGTCCCTCGGCCGCGAGACCCCGTGCTGACGCCTCGTCGAGCACCGCCCGCCCGAGCTGGCCGTGAGAGCCGGTGACGAGGAGGGGACGAACCATCGCTGCGGATGGTAGCAGACAGCGTGTCGGAGGTTCGGGAATAGCGTGCTGACGGGCCGGATTAAGAGAGGGTGACCCGAGGAGGGACCATGAGTGAGCTTCTGACGTCCGATCGAGCGCGTTCCGCGACCACCGAGAACAACGGAGACAACTCGATCCCGAGCGGCGACGAACACGGTCTGGTCGAGCGCATGGCGGCCCACATGGCCGGCATCATGGGTGAGCTGAATCTCGACCTCGACGATCCCAACTACACCGAGACGCCCCAGCGCGTCGCCAAGATGTACCTGGAGATGTTTCACGGGTTGCGCGAGGGAGCGGAGCCGAAGGTGACGACATTCCCCAACGAGGGCGACTACCACCACATGGTGATCGAGCGGGAGATTCCCTTCTACTCGATGTGCGCCCATCACTTCGTGCCGTTCTACGGCCACGCCCACATTGCCTACATCCCAGGCGACACCATCGTCGGGCTGTCCAAGCTCCCGCGGATTCTTGAGTTCTACGCCAAGCGGCCGCAGCTTCAAGAGCGACTGACCGAGCAGGTCGCCGAGTTTCTCTGGGGCAAGCTCGAGCCCCAGGGTGTGATGGTCGTGATCGAGGCGCGCCACCTGTGCGTCGAGATGCGCGGCGTCAAGAAGGCCGGTGCGCTGACCACCACGTCGGCGCTCCGCGGCTGCTTTGCCGACCGGAAAGTGCGAGAGGAGTTTCTCGGGCTGCTCAGCCGGCAGACCGCCTGGTAGCTTCGAATTCTCAGTTCTTAATTCTGAGTTCTCAATTCCATCTCGGACCCACCCCGCATGAATGCGATGAAATTGAGAATTCAAAATTGAGAATTGACCGAGGACTACTCGAGCACCTCGAAGAAGAGGTACACGCGTTCGGTGGCCCGGAGATCCTCACTGGCCAACCGCGTGCTCTCGCGGCGCTCCTTGCGTCGTTCGCCGCCGACCTTGAACGGCTTCATTTCGATCCGGTCGAGCGGCCCGCCATCGGCGTCCTCGAGCAGCAGAATGATGAGCACCCGTTCGCTCGACGCCGTCCGGTTCTCGACCTCGACGGAGACCTCGACGGCGACGTCCTGCTCGGCGGCGATGAGCCCCCCATCGCCGACGTCGATGGCCAGCGACTGCCAACGGACACCCTCGACGTCGACCTGCGGAAAGTAGGTCTCGCCGAGCTGGTAGACGATGTCCTCCTGATACGGGTTGTCGACCTCACGCCAGGTCGGGCTCTGGGCCGACGCGGTCCCTGACACGCACACCATCAAGGCGGTTGCGGCCAACACCGCCCGAATCGGGACTCGCAGCGGGGAGGCGTCTAT
>JASFPU010000453.1:0-3524 GCA_050115855.1 Holophagae bacterium | reverse complement strand
CCGTCAGAGTGCGGCGGCCGCGGTCGGCACCGTGGTCCACCGGATGCTTGAGACCCTCGTGTTGGATCGCGACCTGGACGACCAGATCGAAACCGCGCGGGCACGACTCACCGAGGACGTCGCGTCAGAGCTCGGACCGGACGAGTTGAGTCGTGCGGTCGATCGACTCGGTGGCCTGCTCGACGTGATCTCGACGGGTCGCTGTCTGGCGAGGCTCGCCGAGCTCGCGCCATCGGTCGTCGCCCGCGAGCTCGACGTCGTGGCTCGGCCGCCGACGGACGATGGAACCTCGGTGGTGTCCGGCGCCGTCGACCTGGTCTACACCGATCCCGAGGACGGTCGCCTCGTCATCGCCGACTACAAGACAGACACGGTCGGGACCGAGGCCGAGATCGCCGAGCGATGCGGTCGCTACCAGCCGCAGCTCGAGACCTACGGCCGCGCGCTCGAAAAGGCCCTCGGTCTGGATCACCCGCCCCACCTCGAACTGTGGTTCTTGTCGGTGGATCGCGTTGTCCGGTTGGTCGACTGAGTGTTCCGAAAACCCGACGAGAAAAGGACCGGGCAGATTCGCCCGGTCCTTTTCTCGTCGGGTTTTCGGAAAACAGCTAGCGCCACTCAACGCACCCGTCGCCTGCCCGACCGTCGAGGATTTGAAGCAGCCATGAAAACGCCCGGCGGAAAACCGCCGGGCCCCCTCGCAGCACGGACTCCTCCTCCCCCGCTGCGAACGCCGAATTTTACACTACTCGGCAAATCCTATTCCAGCAGCGCCTGGTTCTCCAGTGCGCGCTGCATGGTGACGCCGATTTCGGCCGGTGTCTTGGCGACCGCGATGCCGGCCGCCTCGAGCGCGGCGATCTTGTCCGCCGCGGTGCCCTTGCCGCCGGAGATGATGGCACCGGCGTGGCCCATCCGCCGCCCCGGAGGTGCAGTCTGGCCGGCGATGAAGGCGACCACGGGCTTGCCGACGAACTGCTCGACAAAGGCCGCGGCCTCCTCCTCGGCGGTGCCGCCGATCTCGCCGATCATGACGATGCCCTCGGTGTCGTAGTCGTTGGCGAAGGCCTCGAGACAGTCGATAAAGTTGGTGCCCGGCAGCGCATCGCCGCCGATCCCGACGCACGTCGACTGGCCGAGACCGAGCGCGGTGAGCTGGCCGATCGCCTCGTAGGTCAGGGTGCCGGAGCGCGACACGACGCCGATCGGACCGGGAATCGAGATGTGGCCGGGCATGATGCCGAGCTTGCACTCGCCGGGGGTGATGATGCCCGGGCAGTTGCCGCCGATCAGGCGGGACGGCAGACCCTGGATGATCCGCTGGACGCGGATCATGTCGCGCGCCGGGATGCCCTCGGTGATGCAGATGATGTTCTCGACGCCGGCGTCGGCGGCTTCGAGGATCGCGTCGGCGGCGAACGGCGGCGGAACGAAGATCAGCGATGCGTCGGCGCCGGTTTCACTCACCGCGTCCTCGACGGTGTTGAAGACCGGAACGCCGTCGACCTGCTGACCGCCCTTGCCGGGCGTCACGCCGGCGACGATCTTGGTGCCGTACTCGCGGCACTTCTCGGCGTGGAAGCGGCCCTCCTTGCCGGTCAGACCCTGGACGACGACGGTGGTGTCCTTGTTGACCCAGATACTCATGCCGCACCTCCGACCGCCGCGACGACCTTCTCGGCGGCGTCCGCCATTCCCTCGCCGACGATGAGGTCGATCCCCGAGTCAGCGAGCACGCGGCGGCCCTCGTCGACGTTGGTGCCCTCGAGGCGGACGACGAGGGGCACGCTGAGCTGGACCTCCTCGGCCGCGGCGACGACGCCGCGGGCGACCATGTCGCACCGGACGATGCCGCCGAAGATGTTGACCAGCACACCCTGCACCGAGTCGTCGGACAGCAGGATGCGGAACGCCGCGGCGACCCGCTCCTGCGAGGCGTCGCCGCCGACGTCGAGGAAGTTGGCCGGCTCGCCGCCGTAGTGCTTGATGATGTCCATGGTGGCCATCGCCAGGCCGGCGCCGTTGACCATGCAGCCGATGTTCCCGTCGAGCTTGATGTAGTTGAGATCGAACTTGGACGCCTCGACTTCGAGCGGCTCTTCCTCGTCGAGGTCGCGCATCTCGGCGATGTCTTTGTGACGGAACATCGCGCTGTCGTCGAAGCTCGCCTTGGCGTCGAGCGCGATCACCCGTCCGTCGGTCGTGACCACCAGCGGGTTGATCTCGAACAGCGACGCGTCGGTGTCGCCGTAGGCGCGCGCCAGCGCGTGCATGAACTTCGTCCCCGCCTTGAAGGCGTCACCTTCCAGACCGAGCCCGAACGCCAGCTTGCGGGCCAGATAGGGGTGGAGGCCGACGTCCGGGTCGAAGTGCGCCTTCAGGATGGCGTCGGGGTTCTCCGCGGCGACCTCTTCGATCTCCATGCCGCCGAACTTCGACGCCATCATCACCGGGTAGCCCTCCGACCGGTCGAGCACGATGCCGAGGTAGAGCTCCCGGTCGATGGGCAGCGCCTCCTCGACGAGAACCCGGCGCACGAGCCGGCCCTCGGGGCCGGTCTGCTTGGTCACCAGCGTCATGCCGAGAATCTCGTCGGCCAGCGTGACCGCGTGCTCGGGATCGTCGGCGAGCTTGACGCCGCCGCCTTTGCCGCGCCCGCCGGCGTGGATCTGTGCTTTGACGACGACCCTGCCGCCGAGCTCGTCGGCCGCCTTCCGTGCCTCGGCGGCCTCGGTCACCAGCGTGCCGCGGGGCACCGCGACGCCGTAGCGCGACAGGACCTGTTTCGCCTGATACTCGTGGACCTTCATGCTGCCTCCTCGTTGGAGTTGAACCCGGCCGACGGCCGGGCCGCGCCATTGTGCCTCTTCCGACGCGATGCGGCAAGGGTCGGGACAGTTGCGTGTCCGGCGACAGCGGCAGCGATCAGTGACAGTGGCAGTGGCCGTGATCAGAGGCAACGAACAGCAATCAATGAAAAGGTGTCAGGCACGCCACTGCGCGGTTGTTGAAGGCCTCCGCTGTTGTGTGATGCCAGCGGGGGAGTGCAAAGGCGTAAAGGCGTGCCCGGCACCTTTTCCGGCACCTTTTCCACCGCGAACATCCCGGAGACCGATCTCGTGCCGCTCGCCTTTCAGGACCCGGACTCGCTGGTCAATGCGGGCGTACTCCAGATTCAGAGGATCCACCTGCTTCCAGGAATCTTGTTGCGAACAAGTCTCGATTTTGAGAATCGCCAAGCCGCGTGCTACGGTCATCAGTGGAAGGAGTCATGGGGGTAACGTCGAGCGGTGTGCTCCGCAGATGCGCCCGGTCGGGGACGGTCGGCGCGTTGCTGGTCGGCTTGCGCTGCACCGTCCTGATGGCTCCGTCTCCATTGCAGGCGACAGTTCTCGCTCCGAGGGTCGCCGTGAGCCCAAAACCCGAGGTCACGCTGACCTGGCAGGCCAGAACCGCCAACGACGGCTTGGTTTTTCGCGTCTATCGCACCTCCGCAGATGGGGAGATGGCCGTTGTCGCTGAGC
>JASFPU010000452.1:0-3540 GCA_050115855.1 Holophagae bacterium | reverse complement strand
CCACAAGATGCTGTTAGACACCACTGGTGAAGGCGGCGCCGCAGAACACCAGAGGGTGTGGATCGCTCCTCCGTTGACGGCACTGTTCTGCGAGAACGTCGTGTTCGTGAGGTGTGGGAAAGAGCCGCAATTGACAAGGACAGCGCCGCCGACACCTGCCTCGTTGCCCCAGAAGCTGGTGTTGGTGATCTTCGGGGAGCAGTAGTACATATTCAGCGCGCCGCCATCGATGCCAGGGTCGCCGTTGTCAGCGAAGACCAGATTGTTGAGGATCGGCCGCTGGTCGTAGCAGTTCTCGAGGTACATGGCTCCGCCGGAGCAGTTTCTGATCGTGAAACCGTCGATTGTCGGAAGGTCTTGGAGAATGACCATGCACGTGCCGGCGTACCCTGCACCATCGATGATGGTTGTGTTCTGAACCCAGTCCCGTTGGTCCGTCGACGTCTCATTGCCTGAAAAGCCGCCATAGAGGCGAACGTCCTTGTCATTGATGGTGATCGCCGAAGTAAGAGTGTAGGTACCCTTCCTGACCCAGATTTCATCCCAGGATGCAGCCAGCCCGACAGCCTCCTGGATGGTCAGCACGGCCTCATGCCAGGACGTCCCGTCCCCCGAGGTCAGATGATCCCCGTCGACATACCAGGTTGCCGCCTGGCCGGTCGAGGCGAAGCAGAGGAGTGTGAAAAGACCCAGTGCGATCTGCTGCCCGATTCTGGCGAAGTCAGCTTTCATTGGTTCCTCCTGTGGTGGCGTCCAGTAAACAGAGTCTGGAATTCTCCCGGCGAGGGAAAGGAAGTTCAATTCCTTCGATTTTATGCTAACACGTTGTTGGGAGTCATTTCGAGAAAAAGCCAGAAATATGAAACAGAAAGGTGAGAAAAACGCCTGGCATCCGATTCCGCCACAGTGTACCCGGATGGGAGTCGGTGGGCCCGGGCGGATGCCTACACAGATGGGTGGCAGCCTTCAATGCGGTACCAGGCTTGAGGAACTTAGGAAGCTACCCGGCATCGGCACACCGTCGATGAACTTCCTAAAATCCTGACGCCCGGCACCCAACAGGGGTCGCGGGTGGTCGCTATCGGAGCTTCGCTGCGAGGACGCGGGAGCGGCCCACCTCGTCTCCGAGGGCGTGGTACCTGCGAGCCTCGGGGCTGTAGACGAACGGCTTCAGCAGGTCGACGTCGGGGAGGCCGTCGTCGCCGAGGACGCTGTCGTCCGCCTTGACGTCGAGGATCTCGCCGACGAACAGGGTGTGGAGGCCGATCTCCAGGTCGTGGATGAGACGGCACTCGAGCACGAGCGGGCAGGTGTCGACGATCGGCGCGTCGACCAGCTCGCTGCGCGAGGTCGCGAGTCCCAGCTTGGCGAGCTTATCCTCCTGCCGGCCCGAGACCATGCCCAGGTAGTCGGTCTCGGCTGCGAGCTCCACTGGCGGGACGTTGACGGTGAACGCCCGGCGAGCCACCAGGCTGCCATAGGTGTAGGTCGCCTTGCGGAGAGAGACGCTGACGCACGGCGGTTTGGAGCAGCACACCCCGGCCCACGACGCGGTCATGGCGTTGGCCCGGCCGGTGCCGTCGTAGGTCGCGATCAACCAGACGGGAACGGGGTAAGCGAGGGTCTTCGCGCCCAGGGACTTCTTCATCGGCAGCACCTCCGACCGAGAGGGAGTGTAGCGCGCCGCGACCGCGGTCCCACACCTGCGGGTCGGCCCGCCGTGGGGTTGACCCCGGATAGGTGTCGGGTAGACCCGGGCGGTTAACCGCCCGGGTCTACCCGACACCGGTTCGTTTGCTTCCCTCCGCGGCGGCCGTCCTGGAAGACCAGTCGGCGATCGCCTCGATGCCGGCCTCGAGCACGGGGTCCCGCCCTTCGTGGAGGTCACGTGGAGACGGTTCGACAGCGATGTCCGGCGCGATCCCGATGCCGACGAACTCGGTACCGTCGGGGAAGAGGTCCCGCTTCGAGACCACCCGGAACATCCCTCCGCCTGGGAGATCCACATAGATCGGGTTGCCGGTGCTGCCGGCGGTGGTGGCGCCGACCAGCACGGCGCGCCCGGATTGACGGAGGGGTACGAGGAAGTCCTCCGCCGAGCTGAAGGTCGCAGGTCCGGTCAGGACGACCAACGGACCGGGGAACCGTTTCCCCTGCCGCGGTTGGATGACGGCCGGCTCCGACTCCTCCCACTCCGGGTCCATGCCCCAGGATCGGTGGGCCGGCACATACCTCCTGCTCTTCCACATGGAGCCCTCGACCGGCTCGTCGATGAAGCAGCTCACCACATCGTAGGCGTTGAGCGTCCCGCCCCCCGGATTGAACCGGATGTCCAGGATGATCCCCGTCGTCGAGCCGAGGTCGAGACCGTCGAAGATCTCTCGGAACTGGTCCGCTCCCTCCGGCGTTCCGAAGTTGGCGAGCCGGAAGTACACGATGCCGCCCGCCAGTCGCTTCATTGCAACCGACGGGTCGGCCTCGTACCACTCGAGAAGACGCCACGAGAAGGGTTGGCCGTCGTCCTGCAGCGATCGGCGCACCAGTGTGACGTGCCTCTCGGACCCGTCGAGGTCTCTCACTTTCAGCGAGATCGTGCTGTCCTCTGGTCCGTACAGAAGCGAGATCAAACCTACGGCCTCATCTGCCTGGGGAGTCCCACGCGAGCCGAGCCTAACCACGGTTTCCTCGAAGTATGTCCGGATCGGTGTCCCGTCTCCGACCTCGAGGACTTCGAGACCGGGGGTGATCTTCTGGTCCCGGAGCGCCTCGGACACTCCCACGCGAGCGATGAAGAACCGACCGTCGATGACCTGAATCTCGACCGGGGGCTGATCCCAGCCGGGTCGGATGAGCCGCCACGGTGGGATGACCGCGGTGTGGCCGTCCTTGAGCTGGGCGGCGAACTCCATCAGCACCTCGTAGTAGTTTTCGGTGTCCGGTGCGGCAACGACCTTGGGGATGAACCCCCGAGCGCTGGCGTCCCAGTCGAGGGTGGGCACCTGGTCGAAGAACGGGAAGTTGAACTTGGCCTCGGCCCAGACCTGCATCAGCCCCCAGATGCGTTCCTCGTCGGAGAGCGAATCCCCGTCTGCCGGGACCGGCTGCGCCGACGACAAGAGCAGCGAGAGCGAGAGAACGACGGTTGCGCCGTAGCGGAATCTCATGGAATCGACCCCCAGATCACCGGTTCACCAAACCTGGCACTCACCTTCGTTTAACGGCGCCGTCGCCCGACTGGTTGCAGGGGAGACCCACTAGATCGACGCTGGAAGCTCGACGAAAACCTGGAGTGTCACAACGGACATCTGTGATTCCAGGCACTGCATCACGACCCGCGTCGGCGAACACGAAAGGTGCCACCCTTCGCGTTCGTAGCATTGTTCAATAGGTACGAATAGGTACGAATAGGTGTCGGGTAGACCCGGGCGGATACTCGCCCGGGTCTACCCGACATCGATCCGGAAGATCTCATCGGCGGCACGCGACCACAAGCCGATGCGACGTGTGGCAACGCACCCTCGGCTACGATACTCCCATGAA
>JASFPU010000451.1:0-3545 GCA_050115855.1 Holophagae bacterium | reverse complement strand
CAGCCGGTCGGGATCAGCTCGACCGGCGCCGGCATGATGTTCCAGGTGAAGCCGGACAGCCCGTCAGGGTGGGTGTAGAGAGTCGTCTTGACCGGCGAGCCGTCGCGCCAGACGTATCGGTCGATCGAGCCGGCGTCGTCGTTGGCGACGTACAGCTCGTCGGTGCCGTCCCCGTCGAGATCGGTGAGCAGGGCTGCGTGCTCGAAGCCGCCCGAGTTGCGGTCGATCGAGGTGATCGTCCACGGGTCGCCGCGCTCGGCGCCGGGCTCGAGCAGCCACACCCCACTCGTGTGGGCGGCCGCGACCATCTCTTTGTCGCCGTCGCCGTCGACATCGCCGGCGGTCAGGAACCGGCACAGCTTGTCGTCGATCGTGGCGACGATTACCCCGTCGGCCGGGTCGGTGTCGGCGTCGTAGCGACGGATCTCGACCCGACCGCCGGCGACCGCCTCGACCGCGACATACAGCTCGTCGGTACCGTCTCCGTCCACGTCATCGACGAGGATCTCCTTGGCGTGGCGGTTGCCGAGATCCGCGACCTCGGTCCGGCCCTCGCCGATGGCCGGCACGTAGCGCACCACCGATCCCGGCTGCTCGGTGCCGTCGAGCTTGTTGGGCAGGCTCGGGGTGGCGTAGATCTCGACCACGCCGTCGCCGTTCAGGTCGCCGACCTCGACCTCGTGGACGAAGGTGTTCGGCTCGGCGTCGATCTCGGTCACCTGCCAGCCGTCGTCCGTCGGTTTGACCACCGCGACGACGCCCTGGTCATGGGTCGCCACCGCGAGGGCCGGTACGCCGTCGCCGTAGATGTCCGCCACCTCGACGTCGCGCATCCGGCTGAACTTCCCTCCGAAGTCCGCGGTCCACACCACCTCCGGCGCCGCTCCCGGTCGCCACAGCTTGAGGAAGGCGCCGGTGCCACCGGCAGTCAGAATGCCCGCCTCCCCTGGGCGCGGTTCGTAGACCATGGCCTTGTGGAAGACGTTCGAGTCGGGGTCGGAGATCGAGATGTAGGACCACCCGGACCCGGTGTCGGTGAGGATGCCGAGCTGGGCCGGCTGCGGCACCGGGCGACCCGCGTCGTCGTTTTCGAGCACCGCGAGCGCGAGCAGCAGGGCGGTATCGCCGGGCTCGGCCGAAGGCTCGGAGTCGTTCGAGGTCGGTGCGCAGCCGACGGCGATGGTGAGGAGCGGAATCAGGGCGATGAGCGAACGAAGCATGGTGATCGTCTCCATCGAGGAAATGCCGCCGTGCGGCGGACCGGGACATGGTAGCGGATGGGCCGCGGGGCGGCAAACGGTCTTCACTGAGGCTGGCGCTGTTCCTGCAGTATCGGCCTTCCGGATCGTCGTCGCCTTGCGGCGACACCGACCCAGCGTCACCCGGGCAGCGTGGTCGTACGTCGGCAGCCGGATCAACACTGACCACGCTGCCCGGGCGCCGGCGGCCTTCATGAAAAGACCAGCAGACTCCGGCTTGGAATGCGGATTCTGAGGATCTGGATCGATGTTTGTGGTTGCGGGCGTCTCGCCCGCCAACGATCGTCGTGGGCCGGATAATCCGAGGCGGCCTGCTCACCGGGAACGTGAATTCTCCGCAGCTCGACATCGGCCTTCTGGACCTTCTCCGCCGAGGGGCGGAGCCGGCCCAGCGTCGCCCGAGCAGCGTGGTCGTACGAAGGACGCCGGAACAACACTGACCACGCTGCCCGGGCGCCGGCGGCCTTCCTGCTGGCCGGGGCGTCTGCACGTTGTTCGTCGCTCGGGCTCGGCGGTTGCCACCTTCACACTTTTCCGAATGCGCGGCGAGACGGGAGCGGCAGGGCGAGAAAAGTGTGAAGATGGCACGCCCGCCAGAAACGATTGAGCTCGCGGGGCTTGAGGCAGAATCGCACGCGGACTCGGAGTCGGGATCGGGATCGGGATCGGGATCGGGATCGGGAACAGAGCGGTGGTAGACTGGCGGGCCGTGGAGGGTGTTGCAGATATGAAACAGATCGCCGTTTTCGCTTCTCTGATCGTTGCAACGTTGCTCATTCTGACCTGCGGCGGTGGTGGGCCCGACGTCGAGACGTCGGCTGCCGGCCTGCCGGACGGGCCGCACCCGGTTGTGGTGCTCGCCATCGACGGGCTCCGCGCCGACGCGCTCGGGTGCTACGGCGGCGACGTCGCGACCCCGTCGTTCGACGCGCTGGCGGCCGAATCGGTGCGCTTCGATCAGGCCTACGCCCAGGCGCCGGAGATGATGCCGTCACTGGCCGCACTGCTGTCCGGGCTGTACCCGACGACCAACGGGATGCGGTCCCCCGACGACGAGCTCCAGGCAGATGCCATGACTCTCGCCGAATCGGTCAAGAGCGCAGGTATGACGACCGCCGCGTTCATCGAGGGCGCTCCAGGGAGCGCCGATCACGGCCTCGCTCAAGGCTTCGATTCGTTTCAGGTGGTGGAGCGCCCCGGTGGAGAGGGACTCCTGTGGATGACCGAGCACGCCGGCGACAACTTCCTGCTCGTGATGGCGGGCTGGGGCTCACGCGCACTCGACGAGGTCGACCTGCTGCTCGACGAGGACGAGGCGATCGACGCCGACCGGGTCGCAGAGGTGCTGGCGTCCCGCGGAACTGACACGCCCCTGCTGTTCGACGACGACGAGATGGCGCGAGTGCGCGACTGGTATGCCGCCCGGGTGCAGGTCATGGACACCTTCATCGGCGACTTCATGACCGCGTTCACGACTGCCGGCCTCGACGAACGCGCGACACTCATCGTGCTCGGCAGTAACGGTCTGGCGCTGCAGGAGCACAGCGACCTGTTCGGCGAGACCGTCTATGCGCCGGTGACCCGAGTGCCGCTGCTGATTCGCCTTCCGGGTGGTCAACAGGCGAACGGCGAGGACACCATCGTCGAGCTGATCGATGTCATGCCGACGGTGCTCGATCTGATCGGTGTCGCTCCTCCGGCCGGCTGCCAGGGCTCGAGCCTGCTGCCGATCGTGACCGGCGCGGCGGCTCCTCCCTATGTCGCCTTCGGCGAGACGCCGAACGGCCCGGGCCAACGCTTCGTCGCGCTCGCCGGCTACCGTGCGGTGGCCACCGGTGGCGACGGGGCGGTCGAGCTCTTCCACACGGCGGTCGACCCCCTGGAGCTCGACAACCTGGCCGAAACCGAGCCGGACAAGCTGGCCAAGCTATCGAACGACCTCGGAGCTTGGACCAAGATGGTCGCCGCTACCAGTCTCGATCCCGAGCTGCGGACCGACGCCGAGCTCGACGACGAGACGATGAAGCAGCTCAAGAGCCTGGGGTACATCCAGTAGGTGCTCCCTCGGCGCTGAGATCTGCTCGCTTCGAAGGCTCGATGTCGCTGAGACTGTCAGGTGAGGTATGAATTTTGAATTAGGAATTGCGCTGCAGCGGTTCCTCCCAGGCAAACGGGGGCCGTGTGCGATGAAACTCATAATTAACTCATAACTAATTGAGGAGCGGGTCCTTGGCGCGCAGCTTCTGCCACTTCTCGACCATCTTCTTGATGCCCTTCTCGATCTTC
>JASFPU010000450.1:0-3549 GCA_050115855.1 Holophagae bacterium | reverse complement strand
GACAGCGATGGTGACGGCGTTCCGGACACCGCCGACAAGTGCCCGAACACTCCGCGTGGCGTCCAGGTCGACTCGGTCGGCTGTCCGCTCGACAGCGACGGCGACGGCGTGCCGGACTATCTGGACGAGTGTCCCGGCACCCCGCGCGGCGTGCCGGTCAACGACGACGGTTGCCCGCCGTCGGGCGTCGTCGTCCGCGGCGACGAGTGGGCCGTCGAGGGCCAGATCCTGTTCGACATCAACAAGGACACGCTCAAGCCGAACGCGAAGACGCTGCTCGATCGGGTCGTGATCTTCCTGCAGAAGAACCCGCAGTGGTACGTCGAGATCCAGGGCCACACCGACAACACCGGTCCCAAGACCTGGAACGACACGCTGTCGCAGATGCGTGCGGACTCGGTCATGAGCTACCTGGTGGCGAACGGGATCAGCGCGAGCCGCCTGACCGCGAAGGGCTACGGCTGGTCCGAACCGGTCGCGTCCAACGACACCGCCGCGGGTCGCCAGCAGAATCGGAGGGTCGACTTCCGACCGACCGAGAAGTAGCAGCGACCTCGATCCAATCACGACGCCCGGGCTTCGGCCCGGGCGTTTTTTGACTCACGATTCACGACTGACGATTGACGAATCACGAACCGGGCAGCTCGCCGCCGACGATCCGCTTCATCAGCCGGCCGCGCTCGAGTCGCTGGTCAGCGTCGACACCGTTGAGGATGGCGACCTCCGTCGCCGTCACCGTGGACGGGTATCGGCGCAGAAACTCGTCGAATCCCATGGTCGCGGGCAGCTCGACGATGTCGATCCGCGCCGGCTCGACCTGGAGGTGGTGCCGGTCACGCAGCTCGCGGAAGCTCGACAGCGTTCGGCGCAGCCTCTCGGCATAGCCGCGGTACGACGCATCGCCGGTGTAGGCCAGAAGTCGGAGAACCACTTCACCGCGGGTGACGAAGCCAACTGAACCGCGCACGACGCCGCCCTGCGAGTCGGTCGCCCGAAACTCGTAGAAGTCGCTTTGCCACGAGCGCCCGGGCTCGACGGCGTCGGGCTCGAAGAACGAGCGCGCCGCCTCGGCCGCGGAGCGGGCGTCCGCGACCGTCAGCACGACCACGGCGTCCTTACCGGGGCTCACGGCGCCTGCCACGTTGCGTTGGTTGACGATCTCCCAACCGTCGGGGAAGGTGATCTGGAAGGCCATCTCAGGATGGTAGAAGGTGCTGCCTATGCTGTAGCCGTGGCGGGGGTTCGTGCCGAAGGTCATGCCCTGCAGTCGACGCAGGTAGGCGTTGCGCTCGATGACGCCTCCGACCTGTTCGCGTGGCATGTGGGCGATTCGGGCCTCGATCCGCTCCACCCGGTTGGCCGGATCGGGGTGGGTGGACTGCCACGCCGGGACGCGGCCGCCGCCCGACGCCGCGTTGACACGACCGAGCGTGCGGAAGACGTCGGGCATCTCGCGAGGGTCGTACCCGGCGCGGGTCATGTAGCGAAGGCCGAGGTCGTCGGATTGACGTTCGTCGTCTCGGCTGAACTTGAGGAACAGGACCTGCAGGCCGGCGGCGGCGAAGGGAGCGTAGGGGCGGAAGTCCTCGCTGGCGATGGCGGCGACGCCGAGACCGAGCTGAGCGAGCTGCTGTTGACTCATCTGCTCCACCGAGTGGCGGGCGGTGACGTGGCCGATCTCGTGGCCGAGCACGGACGCCAGCTCGGCTTCGGACCCGAAGTGGGCGAGGATGCCCCTGGTGACGTAGATCTGTCCGCCCGGGTATGCGAAGGCGTTGACCAGCGGGTCGTCGAGGACGTGAAAACCCCACGGCAGATCGGGGCGTTCCGACACGGCCGCGAGCTCGTTGCCGAGCCGGGAGACGTAACGTTGCCACTCCTCGTCGGGATACTCGCCGAAGGTGCTCAGGACCTGCGGCACCGCGCGCCGGCCGAGCTCGATCTCCTGGGCCTCGCTCATCAGCGTGAGCTGACGCTCTCCGGTGGCCGGGTTGAGGGTACAGCTCACGGGCGCCACGACGGCGGCGACGGCGAGAACGGTCGTCGCGATGCGGAATGTGGTGGATGCCATGGTCGAGGTCTCCTCGCCGACATGATATCCCCGGCGACCGCTGCTCGGCACGAGGTTCGGACCAGAGTCCGGTGCCGGAGACCGGTGCCGTGGTCCGGTCTGTCCGGGACAGGGGGCAATGAGTGTCGGAGGTCATCGCCGCGCCGGGGGTCGGTTGGTACGATCGCGTTGGGCTGGGTGATGACCGACGATCGACATGAAACCGACGACCGGACGAGGACGCTGCGCGGCGCTTCGATGGTCGACCTGGGGGGGCCGGGAGAGGCCTTTGTCGGGCAGGCGATGCTGATTCTCATCGCCCACCCGGAGCACGAGCGACTCGGATCGCGAGTGCCTCTCGAGCCCGGCGCCGAGCTCGAGATCGGCAGGGATCGCGACTGCGAGCTCGCGTTTCCGGAGGTGCCGTCGCTGTCTCGGGTCCACGCCAGAATCTCCTTCGATGGCGACCACGTGGAGGTCGAGGACCTCGGCAGCACCAACGGGACGCTGGTCAACGATCGACGTCTCACCGGTCCCGTCCGGCTCGACAGCGGCGATCGGATTCAGTTCGGCGCCCTCCACTTCAAGTTCCTCCGCGAGGCCGACGTCGAGGCGGCCTATCACATGGCGATCCACCAGATGGTCATGCAGGACGGCCTGACCGAGATCGCCAACCGTCGCCGGTTCGATGAAGAGCTGGCCCGCGAGTTCGCCCGCGCCGACCGACATCGACGGCCGCTCGCGCTGGTGGTCTTCGACATCGATCGCTTCAAGCAGGTCAACGACACCCTCGGCCACCTGAGCGGCGATTTCGTGCTCAAGCGGGTCGCCGCCCTGTGCAGCCGGCGGCTGCGGCCCGAGCAGGTGTTCGCTCGAATCGGCGGCGACGAGTTCGCCATCCTCAGTCCGGAGACCGGGCTCGACGGCGTGCGCCTGCTCGCGGAGCGGCTGTGCGACTCGGTGGCCGGCCACCGGTTCGACCCGGACATGGTGCCCCGCGATCTCCGGGTCACCTGCTCGTTCGGCTGCGCGGAGATGACGCCGGCGATGACCGAAAGTGCCGACCTTCTCGCCGCGGCCGACCGGGCGCTCTACCGCGCCAAGGAGGGGGGACGAAACCGGGTGGAGATCTGAGCCGGACCGCCATCATCGGTCGTCCGTGCCACACTGAGGGCCCATGACACGACGGTTCACCAACGCCGATCCCGAGCACCGGCCGCACGACGCCCGAGCGGTGATTCGTTGGGCGTTGACCGATCGGCTGGTGGGCCGACGCCGGCCGCGGTCTCCCGGTCCGGCGGCACCGCGAGTCGCGCCCGACCTCGACCTGATTCACGAGCGCTCGGCGCGTCCGAGGTTGACCTGGATCGGCCACTCGTCCTTCGTCGGCACCCTCGGTGGCGCGTCGTTCCTGATCGACCCGGTGTTCTCGGCCCGGGTCGGCGGCACGTATCGACGGCACTGTCCACCCGGTCTTGGCGCCGATCAGCTGCCGCAGC
>JASFPU010000449.1:0-3550 GCA_050115855.1 Holophagae bacterium | reverse complement strand
GACCGCCGACAGCCGGATGGGCTCGAAGATCTGCACCGGGTAGGGAATCAGCTTGGCGATCGACGGCGCGATCATCGCGTCGAGCCGACCGTCGACGGTGCCGGTGCCGAGGTCGGCCTGCCCGGCGAGCTCGATTCGCGTCCGCGGACCGACAAGGACCACCGGCTCGAGCGTGATCCGTCGCCCGTCGATGGTGAACTCCAACGGCTGCTTCGCCTCGATCACACCGACCGCGTGCTCGATCCGGAGGTCGGTCAGCTCGGCGAGCACGCGGGTCTGCTCCGGATCGCGCGGGTGCCACGTGGCGTCGAGGGTCAGCTCGCCGGTCGCGGTCGCCTGCGGAAAGTCGATGCCGACCAGCGCCAGCAGCGCGTCCGACCGCAGGTCCCGCCCGTCCACGACCACCCGCACCGGCTCGTCCGGCGCGCCCGGCCACAGCCAGCCCGGACGGTCGAAGCCGCCGAGAGGAATGGTGGCGCGCGCGATCCCGGACCCGGCGTTCGTCGCGACCTCGCGCGTCACGAGGCGAACCACACCGTCCTGGAGCGCACCGGCGAGCGAGATCGGCGGCACCGGCGACCCCGGGTCGTTGGGCGTCCATTCGACGTCGAGCTCAGCCGTCGGCCGAACCGCGGCACCCGCAACCGACAGGTGCCCGATCAGGACGCCCTGGGTGCCGACCGGCAGCTCGACCGGAACCTGCTCGAGATCCAGGCCGTGCCAGTCGATCGCCGCCGACACCGGCGCATCGACCCCTGTCAGTCCGATCTCCGCGGTGCCGCCGACCTCACCGCCGAGCAGCGACGCCGCCAGCGACCTGACGACCGCCACTCCGGGATCGACATGGAAGTCCACGTTGAGCTCGTCGACAGCCCACTCGTTGACGGAGACCCGACGGCCGTTGACGCGGCCGTCGACCTGCCAGCCGTCCGGGCTCCATCCGAAGCTGCCGTTGCCGGCGAGCCGGCCGCCGATGGCGGGAGGCGCGTCGGCGCCGAGCCGTGCGAGCTCGGAAACCTCCCCCAGCTCGTCGAGTATCACGCGCCAGGTTCCGGCGATGTCCATAGCGGTCAGGTCGATCGTGCCCTCGGCGATCGCGCGCGATGACGGCGAGGCTGCGACCTCGACCGACCAGTCGCCTGCCGCACGGCCGCCGGTCGCGGCCGCCGAGACGCGGTCGAGCTCGTAGCCGGAGATCGCCGGGCGTTGCCACTCGAGGTGTGCGGTCAAGCTCGGCTCTGCGGTTGTGCCGGACAGCGTCGCGTCACCGGAGACCGGGCCGCCACCGACCGTCAGCTCGTCGGGCAGATCGATCCACGCGCCGGCGAGCTGCCGCGCCCGGGCGACATCGGTCACCTCCAGCTCGAGATCGGCCGCGATCCGGCCGCCGGGTCCGATGCCGCCATCCCCCTCCACCATCGCCCACGTCGTGTCGACCCGGAGGCGTGTCGCCATCCAGGTGTCGCCGGCGCCGCCGCCCGCCAGCACAAGCTCCCCGTCCGGCGTGCGCACCCGAACGTCGACCTGACCGGTGAGCGTGTCGAGCGCCACGGGGAACCCCACCGTGCCGTCGACCGTACCGGACAGACGGATCGGCCGCCCAAGCGCCTGTGCTGCGGCAGGCGCGACCAGATCGAGCAGCGTTCCGACCGGCGCGTCGTCGAACCGCGCCTCGACCTGCGCGGTCCCGTCGTCGTGCGGCGTGATCGTCGCAGAGCCCCAGGTCGCACCCGCCAGCCGCACCGTCGGCACACCGTCGTCGAGACCGAACTCGAGCACGTCGAGCTCGTATCCCGCGACGGTCACCGGATCGCCGCGGTGGACGACCTCGACGGTCAGCCCGGTCGCCGGGTCGAAGGCGACCCGGCCGTCGAGGTCGAGAACACCGTCGACCTCGAGCCCGGTCACCAGGTTGGGGTCCCACCAACCGAGCGTCCCGGCCAGGTCCGCGCGCCCGGTGAACCTGCCGCGGCCGGACGGTCGATCGCCGAGCTCGACCTCGCCCGACGCGTCGAGCCCGATCTCCGGCCCGCCCGCCGTCAGCCGCTGCACGACGATGCCGTCCGCCGACGCCGTCGCGTCGAGCGCGACACCCTCGAGGTCCAGGATTCTGCCCTGCCGGACCAGAACCAGGCGATCAGCGTCGAGACCGGCGTCCCCCCGGCCGTCGACCATCGATCCCTCGATCCGGATGCGCTCCATCGTGCCGTCGACGTCGAGCTCGACCGCGTCGACCCGACCGCGCGTGAGCTTCAGCCGCCCGACCTCGACGACGCGCCACAGATCGCCCGATGACGCCTCGGCGGACGACTCGACGTCGGGCGGCTCGACCCCGCGCAGGTCGACGTCGACCCCGGTCAGCTCGACCGACTCGACCCTCCGGGGCGTACCGAGCACCCCTCGCCACGACCAGGTCGCCTCGATCCGCTCCACCGACGCCACGCGCCGATCGCCCGACGACACCGTCAGCCCGTCGACGATCAACCGCGCCGGCCAGACCCGGAGCCTCGCATCGTCGACACCGACCTTCCAGCCCGTGCTCGTCTCGATCGCCGTGGTGATGCGCTCGATCACTGCGTGCTGGGCACCGCGGCTGTGGACCACGAGCCACAGCACGACCAGCAGCCCCAGGAGGGCCACGATGGCGAAACCAACGACGCGACGACGAGACACCATGGAAGTCTAGCGTTGCGCGGCTGAAATGCGACATCAGGGAGGACCGGAAAGGGAGGGCGAAGGATGAATGATGAATGATGAATGATGAATGGGCGATGGGATCGCTGCCGCTCCGAGTTGACTCGTGGTTGAGCCGGCGCCCACCTGGAGTTCGGTATGCTCCCACTGCCGGAGGGCCCATGACGGTTCCGTTCATCTGCGTGTTCATCGCGTTCGCGCTCGTCTACCTGAGCAAGGCGCCGGTGGCTCTGGCGATGGCCAGGCAGCCCGGCGGCTATGACAACTCGGATCCCCGCGGCCAGCAGGCCGGGCTCACCGGCTGGGCGCGCCGAGCGGTGGCCGCCCACCAGAACGGCTTCGAGGCTTTTCCGGCCTTCGCCGCGGCGGTGCTCATCGCCCACCTCGGCGGCGGCGACCCGGTGTGGTCGGTGCGACTGTCGGTGGCCTTCGTCGCCGCACGGATGCTGTACATCCCGCTCTACATCTTCGACCTCCACTCGCTGCGCTCGACCGTGTGGGGGGTCGGCTTCCTGGCCACCGTCGGGCTGTTCCTACTACCCATCCTGACCTGACCACGACGCGCCTCGGCATCCCACGCGGTACCGCGCCTCGCGAACGCGACGCAGTCGCGGTACCATTCGCCCGGCTCGGGGAAACAGACTCCCGCCAGGGTTTGTTGACCCTCGGTGAGAACGACGCACTCCGAGACTCCACACGAGGTGACCATGGCGAACGACGACAGCACGCCCCCGGCCGGCAGCCTGGACGCAATCGAGATTCGAGAGTGGCTCGACTCTCTCGACTGGGTGCTCGAGACCAGTGGGAAGGACGGCACGCGCGAGCTCCTCGCCGAGCTCGACATCCACGCCCGCAA
>JASFPU010000448.1:0-3555 GCA_050115855.1 Holophagae bacterium | reverse complement strand
CGTCAACCCGGACAACATCGCCGAGACCTGCGGCACGTGCCACCACGGCATCGAGGAGACCTTCAGGACCAGCATCCACTGGCCAGGTAACAACCCCACCGACAAGCACCTGCCGACCTGCGAGGACTGCCACACCTCGCACACCATCAGCCGCACCGACGTCGAGGGCTTCCGCTTCACCATGATGCAGCACTGTGGCAACTGCCACACCGCGGAAGCCGAGACCTTCTTCGACACCTACCACGGCAAGGTCTCGCGCCTGGGATCGGAGGGCGCGGCCAAGTGCTACGACTGCCACGGCACGCACAACATCCTGCCGGCGGACAACCCCGACTCGACACTGAGTCAGCGGCACGTCGTCGACACCTGTGGTCAGTGCCACCCGCGCGCCCACCTGGAGTTCGCCGGGTACCTCAGTCACGCGACCCACCACGACAAGGACAAGTACCCGTTCCTGTTCTACTCGTACTGGTTCATGACCACCCTGCTGGTCGGGACCCTGACCTTCGCACTGCTCCACACCCTGCTGTGGCTGTTCCGGCTGTGGCGGACGCGTGACGTGTGGCGTCCGCTCAAGGAGAACGGCCACAAGGAGGAGCGGTTCTACGTGCGGTTCACCTCGAAGCAGCGGATCATGCACTTCATCATGCTGCTCAGCTTCTTCACGCTCGCTCTGTCCGGCATGGCGCTCAAGTTCTCCTACATGGGCTGGGCGCAGGTCGTCTCGCGGATCCTCGGCGGCTACGACAGCATGGGTCTGCTGCACCGGATCGCGGCGGTCGTCCTGATCGGTCTCTTCATCTATCACATCCGCGACGTGTTCAAGGCCAAGGCGGCGTCGGGCACGGGTTGGTTCGCCTTCATCTTCGGCCGCAACTCGTTGATGTTCAACTTCACCGACATCCGGCAGGTCTGGGAGAGCATCAGGTGGTTCCTGGGTCGCGGGCCACGACCGCACTACGGACGCTTCACCTACTGGGAGAAGTTCGACTACTTCGCCGTGTTCTGGGGTGTCTTCGTCATCGGTTCGACCGGTCTCCTGCTTTGGTTCCCGGAGTTCTTTACCCGGTTCCTTCCCGGCTGGTCGGTCAACGTCGCCACTATCATCCACTCGGACGAGGCGCTGCTCGCAGTCGGCTTCATCTTCACGATCCACTTCTTCAACACGCACTTCCGTCCCGACAAGTTCCCGATGGACCCGGTGATCTTCACCGGGCGGGTGCCGGTTGATGAGCTGCGGCACGACAAACCGGCCGAGTACGAGGAGTTCATCGAGGGCGCGAGCGCCGACGAGCTCGCGGCGAGGATCAAGGGTCCGGCGCGCAAGCGAATCGAGCGCGCGGCCAAGATCGTCGGTTTCACGGCGCTCGGCATTGGGCTGACGCTGATCTTCCTGATCGTCTACACGATGGTCTTCGGCTACAAGTAATCCCGCTTTCGAACCGAATGCACCGACGCCGTCCCGTTTCGGGGCGGCGTCATTGCGTTGTTTGTGCGTGTCGATCAGCTGTTCGCGGCGCCGAGCTGCCGCGCGTAGGCGTCGCCGGCCCGGTTGTAGACCCAGGTCAGTGCGACCGCGAACAGTGCGGCGGTGATGCCGAGACCGGCGTCGATGAAACGCGGTGCCGTCAGCGCGAGACGGATCAGCACCGTGGCGACGGCAAAGCCGAAGTAGCGAAACACGACCGGGTAGGCGAGGGTGTACCGCATCGAGATGAGCAGGATCAGGACGTCGGCGAAGATCAGTAGGGTGTAGAAGATCTCGAAGAAGTCGGTCGACAGCGCGCCGACCAGCGACCCTTCGCCGCCGGCGGCCCACCAGACCCAGACGACGTGCAGCGCGATCACCGCCAGGCTGCCGAGCATAACCAGGGCGATCAGCTTCTTGGCGGCGGTGAAGCTCGACCGCTCGGCGGCGTCTCGGCTGATCGGCTGGTGGCGCTGCAGCCGGATGTAGAGCACGAGAATGGCGAAGATGGCCAGTGCACCGAAGCCGTCGGACAGGATGTAGAGCACCTGGTGTCCCACCTGGTCGGACCACTCGATGGGCTCCGACAGCGTGGACAGCTCCTTGAAGGACTGCCGGACCAGGATCAGGGACATGATCTCGAGCTGCTTGCCGGCGGCGATCGCCACCGACTTGGCGATCGCGAAGATCAGCGAGACCACCTCGGCGAGCAACAGCAGCGTGAAGGTCCAGATGATCGCGTCGAAGTGCTTCTTCGGCACGGCGTCGGCCAGCCCGGCGGGCAGCCAGCCGCGCCGGTTGATCTCGATGACCACCATGCCGATCAAAAAGACCAGCGTCAGCGCGGTGGCGACCCGGCGCTGCGTCTCCAGAGTCTCCCACAGCGCCTCGAGGCGATCGAAGAGCACGGTGGTGCGGGCCAGGATCGACACACTCATCGCTCGTCCCCCTCGTCCGGCCGCAGTGACCGCACCAAGCCAGCGTACCGCCGCTCGACCGAGAAGCCGTACCGGTAGAAGAACTGGGGCCGGAAGAACCCGGTCGTGAGCCAGCGGTAGTTCTCCGCCCGCAGCCGGTTGGCGAGCTCGTCGATCAGGTGGCCGGCCACGCCTCGGCCACGCGCGTTCTCGCTGACCACGATTTTGTCCATGTGGGCGGTCTGGGCCTCGGGCTGGACCTCGTAGAACAGGCCGCCGAGCAGATGGCCGCGCTCCGACACCGCAACCAGAAAACGATGTTCGGGCCGGAACTGAACCGGCAGTTTGGCGGCCAGGAACAGCCGGTGCAGGCGGGCGATCTCCTTCGGGTTGAGGGCGTGACGGACGTGGTAGACGCGTCCCTCGTCGTCATCGTACGACACCACCATTTCGCTGTGTTGGACGCCGCTTGCCACCGCCGCGACGTAGCCGGCCTCGTCCTCGGGTCGCAGGTACGGGTAGGACAGGCGGGCGAGAAAGAAGTCCTGCTCCGGCTCGAGGTCGAGCCTGGCGCGCAGATCGGCGACGGCCGAGCTGAGGTCGTCGGGGAGCAGGCGTCCGCTGCGCAGATCGGCGATGATCGCCTCGAGCCCGTCGGCGAGCGTGTCGGGCGCTCTCCGAAGGACGGTTTCGCGGAAGAAGCGGGCACGGCTCTCGGGGTAGCCGTCTCGGAGGTCGGACAGTCGGTAGGTCTCGTACAGCTCCTGGAGGGTGCGCGCCCGCACCTGCGGCGTCGCCTCGGGTGCCAGGCGGTCCCAGGTTCGAAAGCGCTTGGCGGCGAAAAACAGGCGCCGTGGCAGAAAGCCCCGCGTGTCGATCGCGCGGAGGTAGCGTTCGAGCGCGCCGGCGAGCACGTCGTCGTCGCCCCGTGCCTGGTGGAGAATGTCGGCGAGTAGCTCGCGGCCCTGCCGCTCGCCGACGATCTCGAGCAGCGATGAAAAAACGACGTCCCATCCGACAACGCCGGCGAGCCACGGGATCGCGGTCTCGATAGGTTCGATCAGGTCGCTTCTGAAGTCGGTGAACATGTCGGGCAACGACGAGAACGGGCGCCGGGCGGCGATCGACACCAGACGCGCGCCGGCGTGGTAGTCGTGGGTCGGCACGATG